>CACYEC010000458.1 GCA_902773225.1 uncultured Bacteroidales bacterium | reverse complement strand
GCACCGCAAAGTGGGAGAGTAGGTCGCCGCCGTCTTATTGGGAGTCTCCTCATTGGTTTTCCAGTGGGGAGACTCTTTTTTTGTGCCATTCCCACATCGGGTATAAAAAACCTGGGGTTCTATTTCTTTCCATGCATCATTGTTTTTTCCATGTATTACTGTTTTTTCCATACATTACTGGGTTCTTCCGTGCATTACGGGTTCTTCATGCATTTCTAAGTTCTTTCATGTATTACTGTTTTTCCTCATGCGTTCCTAAGTTCTTCCATGCATTTCTGGGTTCTTCTATTCATTTCTATATATTTTTTTATTATGCATTCATTGGTTATTTTGAGTTTCCTATAAAAAACAGTCTCTGTAGTTCTTTTACTGCAGAGACTGTTACCTTTTATGCTTTGAATGCTGCTATTTGATGTTTTTCCTTATTTTGGTTAAATATGTTTGCATACGGTCTTCATCCTTGGTGTCGATGATTTCGATGAGTTCTTTCATCTCGGTTCTGATCTGTGACACCTGATCTTTTGTGTAAGGATTGAACAGGATTTCTCTCAACAGACAATCGTCTTCACTAAGCACACCGTGTGCAATGGCCATATGGCGCTTGAAGGTTGTCCCTGGTGCATCCTGGTGCTTCATTACTGCCGCAAATGCGAAGGTGGATATGAACGGAATACTGAGTGAGTAAGCCACAGTCTGGTCGTGCTCGTCGAATGTGTATTCGCAGATGTGAAGACCTAAATGACTGTATAGGTCGCGGAAGAAAATTCGCCCCATGTAGTCACCTTCATTGATAATGATGGCATTCTCGCTACTCAACTGACCTAAATTGGCAAATGTTGGACCAAACATAGGGTGGGTTGAGACATAGCGGAAACCACTTTTCTCATAGTATTCCTTAAAACCTGACTTCACAGACGATATATCACTGATGATACAGTTCTTGCCAACGTGAGGTAACACCTTGTCAAATACTTCAAGCGTGTATTTTAAACTCACAGCATTGATTAGTAATTCAGGATCGAAAGCATCGATATCGTCTAAAGACGTGAAACGCTCTGTGTTGTACATGAAACGCATCTTTTTGGGATCAATGTCATATACTGCCACCTCATGGTCGAAACTCAGCAGGTCGGTGAAAAAACTGCCCATCTTGCCTGCACCTAATATAAGTATTCTCATAATCGTCTTTTTTCACACATTATCAATCAATCACTAAATGCTTGTTCTCCTTAATGGTCTTAAAGCCTTGGCGTTCGCATCACTGTCAACATACATCGCCACATTCATGCTCAGTCCTACAATTTCCTTCAACTGTGTCAAGGTTTTTAAGGCCATTAAGGAACTTAAGTTTTTTTAGTTGTATAAGGATCTTAATGACATTAAGGTACTTAATTGTAAATTCTAATCAGTTCCTGTTCATCACTTGCACTTGTTGGTTCACGGATTCCTCGTGTATGGCCTCGAAAATCCTCTTGATACATTCTGGGTCAATGCCACACAGACTACCTTGAGCACCGCGCTTATCGATAATCTCTGAGTAACGGCTGGTCTGCACGATATTCATCCCATGCTCCTTCTTGTACTGACCAATCTCGCGTGAAATACGCATACGTTTGGCCAGAGTGTCGATGAGCAAGTCGTCGCATTCGTCAATCTGACGACGCAACATCGTGATGCTCTCTGTGGTAGTGATTTCTTCACGGATGACAAGAAGGTTGAGAATGTAGTCGAGAATCTCTGGGGTAACCTGTTGCTTTGCATCACTCCATGCTTCGTCGGGCGAACAGTGGCTTTCGACCAGCAGGCCGTCGAAACCAAGGTCCATGGCTTGCTGGCAAAGAGGGGCGATAAGGTCGCGACGTCCACCGATATGACTGGGGTCATTGATTAGGGTGATGTTGGGAATACGGCGACGCAACTCGATGGGTATCTGCCACATGGGCAGGTTGCGGTATATTTTCTTGTCGTAAGAAGAGAATCCACGGTGGATGGCACCCAGTCGCTTGATACCAGCGCCATTGATGCGTTCCAAGGCACCTATCCATAACTCCAAGTCGGGATTCACGGGGTTTTTCACCAAAACTGGTACATCCACACCACGAAGAGAGTCAGCCAGTTCTTGAACAGCGAAAGGATTGGCAGTGGTACGAGCTCCCACCCACAGCACATCAATACCGGCTTCCAGTGCTTTTTCTGCGTGGTAGGGAGTGGCTACCTCTGTGGCGATGAGCATGCCAGTTTCTTCCTTGACACGTTTCAGCCAAGGAAGCGCTTTCTCACCATGGCCTTCAAAACCGCCTGGTTTGGTGCGTGGTTTCCATACACCGGCACGCATGATTTTGATACCGAATTTCGACAACAGACGGGCGGTTGTCATGACTTGTTCTTCTGTTTCCGCACTGCAGGGACCAGCTATCACCAATGGACGCTTGTCTTCTCCCGGCAGACCTAATGGTTTGATATTTAATTCCATATATTCTTGTTGATTTTTGTTTCTTTTTTATTTGAATACGTCTTTGATTCTCTTGAGCGCTTCAAGCATCTTGTCGTCCTTGGCGCATAGGGAGATGCGCACATAACGCTCACCGTTGCTTCCGAAAATGAAGCCAGGAGTGATGAACACTCTCGCCTGGTGCAACACTTTCTCGGTCAGGTCCTCTACATTCTCAATGTCATCAGGTATCCTTCCCCATAGGAACATACCAGTCTGTTTGGGGTCGAAAGTGCAACCGATGGCCTGCATAATTTCCTCGGCAATCTTGCGGCGGTTTTTGTAGTTCAAGACATTGGCTTGGTAATGCCATTCATCGCTGTTGTCGTATGCCTTGACTGCTGCGAGTTGAAGGGCACGGAATGTACCGGAATCAATGTTGCTTTTCACCCGAAGAATCCAGTTCACGAATGTGGAGTTGGTGGCAAGCATACCGATACGCCAACCTGGCATATTGTAACTCTTGCTCATGGAGTTGAACTCGATGCACCATTCCTTGGCGTGAGGCACTTGCAGAATGCTTAGACGTTCGCCTTCGTTCAGTATGAAACTGTATGGGTTGTCGTTGACCACTACAATGTTGTGCCGACGAGCGAAATCCACGATATGGGTATACAACTCGCGGGTGGCACGACCGCCAGTTGGCATGTGGGGATAGTTCGTCCACATGATTTTCACTCCGCTTAAGTCCATTGACTCCAATTCTGCGAAATCAGGTTGCCAACCGTTCTCCTCCCTGAGATTGTAATAAACCACTTCCTGTCCCAGCAATCGACTGAGAGACGTGTAGGTTGGGTAGCCTGGGTTTGGCACCAACACCTTGTCTCCAGGGTTGGCGAGGGCAAGTGTCACATGAAGGATACCCTCTTTTGAACCTATCAGAGGCTGAATCTCTGAGGCGGGGTCGAGGTCCACATCATACCAGCGTTTGTAAAAGCCAGCCATAGCCTTGCGGAGTTCAGGTGTTCCTACTGTGGGTTGGTATCCGTGTGCTTCGGGATTTCGTGCCACCTCGCAGAGTCTTTCTATCGTCTCTGTTGATGGCGGCATGTCGGGACTGCCGATGGCCAGACTGATGATATCCTTGCCTTCTGCGTTCAGTCGTGCGATTTCCTTCAGTTTTGTGCTGAAGTAGTATTCTTTGACCGTTCGGATGCGGTCGGCTGGTTGAATCGCGGGGTTATAAACTTGATTTTCCATCTTTGTATTCTCCTAATATTTTGAATTGTTTTGTTAGTGGTCGTGTTGCGTCAATCGACTGACGGTATCGGGTGTAGTCGTCGTATGTGACATCTACGTAGAACATATACTCCCATTCCCTTCCGATGATGGGTAGAGATTGGATTTTCGTCAGGTTGATTCTGTAGAAAGAGAATATAGAAAGCACTTGCGACAAACTGCCTTCGGAGTGGGGAAGGCTGAACACGATGCTGGCCTTGTTCGACTTGTTGGGCATGCAAATACTTTCGGCTTGCCATGGGTCGGAAATGACCAAAAAACGGGTGAAGTTGTGCTTGTTAGTCTCGATACCTTCTTCCAGCACTTTCATTCCGTAGAGTGGTGCGGCGGACTTGGAGCATATAGCGGCATGTCCACGCAACTGTTTGCGGCTAATTTCCTCCGCGCTTCCTGCTGTGTCGTTGGCTTCCACAATCTTCATGTTTGAATGACGCTTGAGAAACTCGCGGCACTGCATCAGTGCTACAGGGTGGCTGTTCACTTCCTTGATGTCGTCCCAGTCGTCTTCTGGGAGGCAAAGAATGCTATGAGAGATGCGTAGTTTATGTTCGCCAACAATAGACATTCCGCTGTCGCGCAACAGTTCATAGTTATGGAGGAGACTACCAGCAATGGTGTTTTCTATGGCTATCATGCCGACCGCGTTGCTGTCTTGCCGCATCTCTTCGAATACATCTTCAAATGTGTCGCAACAGACCAACTCAATGTCCTCACCTCCGAAGAACTTGTGGGCGGCGATGTCGTGATATGACCCGACGATGCCTTGTATCGCTACTTTTCTCATGTTTAGTTTTGTGTTTGTGTATAACAAAAAATCCCGCTTTTTTTTAAGCGGGATTCATGTAGTTCTAATATCTATTATGTAGTGTGTCATTTTGTTTGACTTATGCACATACATTCACCCGCTCTTCTTTATTGCTAAAGTAAAAGTAAAACGAATAATAGTATGCAGCAAAAGTTTTGTTCATTTCCCTGTTCGGATTATAATTGTGTGCAAAATTAGTCATTTTATTTCAATAAGCAAGAAAAAACATCATTTTTTTTGCTTTTTGACGTTTTTTTCTTGAAAAACGAACTTTCATAGACCAAACAGGTTGCATACGCATCCTGATGTAAAGTGGCATTTGGCGGGTAAGGAAGCCTGATTACATCAAGTCCGTCATTTATTTCAATCATATCTCAAACTCATCTTCCGCAGCCACGATGTGTGTTTCTTCCTCTGGGAAAGCGTATGGTTGGAAGTCGCCGTGTCGCATGTCGTCGAGGGCAATCTTGTTGAGTGTATAGAGTAGGCCTTGGAGGTTTTCTTCACGAACCTTAGGCTTAAGTTGGCATTCCCATAGTGTAATCACGTGCCATCCCATGTCACGAAGCTGCAGGCGGTCGCGCAAGTCGCGTAAACGGTTGCGTTCAATCTTCGCTTTCCAGAACTCCACATTACTGCGAGGCATCCGAAACATGGTGCAATCAGTATGGCCATGCCAAAAGCACCCGTTCACTAATATAACAGTACGCCACCGGCGCATCACGATGTCGGGATGCCCTGGTAGCGTTTTCACATGGAGCCGATACCGATAGCCATGACGAAAGAGGAACTTGCGCACAATCATCTCGGGACGAGTATCCTTCGAGTGAATACTTTGCATGCACTTACGCCTTTGTTCTTTCGTCATGGTGTCCATGGTTCACTTGTTTGCGGAAAGACAGTTGAATTCAGGCTATTTCTCTAAGCAGGCATCGAGTTCACGCTCGATGTATTCTTTGTCGAGATGCTGTCCGATGAAAACCAGTTTCTGCATCCGATCGCCATAATGTTCGTCCCAGTCTCGTGCGGCGTCGGGGTTCTGACTCAGGAAATACTCCAATTCGGGTTTGGGCATGGTGGCGTACCATTGACCAGCGTTCCTTAGTTGAACTTGTTTTCCTGCTTGCTCGAAGACATAGCAGATATCGTAGTCGCTCTTGAAGTAGCAGATACCTTTAGCTCGTATCACATTCTTCGGCCACCGACGTGCTACAAAATCGTCAAACAAAGACAAGTCCAAAGGCTTGCGACGGAAATAGACGTATGTACCGATACCATATTCCTCTACTTCACCGCCATCGTGGTGATGATGGTGGTGATGGTGGTGATGGTGTCCGTGTTCATGTTCGTCATTGTCGTCATCGTCATGGTGATGATGATGCTCATGCTCGTCGTCATCGTCGTCATCGTGATGATGATGATGGTTATGGTCATGCTCGTCGTCGTCGTCGTCATCGTGATGATGATGATGGTTATGGTCATGCTCGTCATCATCATCGTCGTCATCGTGATGATGGTGATGATGGTCATGCTCGTCATCCTCCTTGTTTAACTCTTCTGATGGCTTGTCCATTTCTTGTATCCATCTTGCAGAGGTAGCGACAGCATCGAAGTCGAACATACCCGTATTGACGATACGGTCAAGATCCAAATCACAATAGTCGCAATCGATAATCTTGGCCTTGGGTTGTATGGCACGGATAATTTGGCGTATATGCTCCAAATCCTTATGCTCCACTTCCGATGCCTTGTTCAGCAGGATGATGTTGCAGAACTCAATTTGTTGTATAACCAGATTCTCGATGTCCTCCTCGCCGATGTCTTGTTTCATCAGGTTGTTGCCACTGCCGAATTCGTCTTTCATGCGAAGTGCATCTACCACCGTCACGATGCAGTCGAGCACTGGTATGCCATTTTTGCAGTAATCCATACCCATCGATGGCAGTGAGCTGATGGTTTGGGCTATTGGACCAGGTTCGCAGATCCCGCTCGCCTCAATCACGATGTAATCGAAACGTTTCATGTCGGTGATGTCGCGCAATTGCGCCACCAGGTCCATCTTCAAGGTGCAGCAGATGCAACCATTCTGCAAAGCCACCAGGCTGTCGTCTTTCTGACCTACAATTCCACCTTTCTCAATGAGGTCGGCATCGATGTTCACCTCGCCGATGTCGTTCACAATAACTGCGAACTTAATCCCTTTCTTATTCGCCAGAATGCGATTCAGCAATGTGGTCTTGCCACTTCCTAAATAACCAGTGAGCAAAAGCACTGGTATTTGTTTAATTCTCATTGTTCTCTCCTTTATTTATCGTTTGGTTATATATGTTTGTCGTTTTGTCTTTTCTTTTGTGTTTTGAAAGTGTTTTTAAGTCCTAATTTGTCAAAAAAATCCCCCTTTTACTTTATTTTTCTGCAAAATTAGTGCCAATTGTAAGTAAAAACACAAAAAAAAGAAAAAAAATTTGTATTTATTCATTAAACCTTATTACATTTGCATGGTCAAACATTTAAACAATGTTTTATCATACAGTTAGTAATAGTAACAGAATTAGATTTTTGGGTGCACTGGGGATACG
>CACYEC010000457.1 GCA_902773225.1 uncultured Bacteroidales bacterium | reverse complement strand
CAACCAGGAGTTCCGCAACGTGGTTGTTTCCCACAAGGCTCTTATCGAAGCAGAGCTTGAGGCTCAGAAGAAAGAGATTATCAGCAAACTTGAGAAAGGCCAAATCCTCGAGGGTACCGTTAAGAACATTACCTCTTACGGTGTGTTCATCGACCTCGGCGGCGTAGATGGTCTCATTCATATCACCGACCTTTCTTGGGGCCGCGTGAGCGATCCTAACGAGGTAGTGAAACTCGACGAGAAGATCAACGTGGTGATTCTCGACTTCGACGACGAGAAGAAGCGCATCGCACTCGGTCTGAAACAGCTCACTCCACATCCATGGGACGCTCTCGACCAGGAACTGAAGGTTGGCGACAAGGTGAAGGGAAAAGTAGTGGTGATGGCCGACTACGGCGCATTCGTGGAGATTGCTCCTGGTGTGGAAGGTCTCATTCACGTTTCTGAGATGAGCTGGAGCGCACACCTCCACAGCGCACAGGACTTCCTGAAGGTTGGCGACGAGGTAGAGGCTGTAATCCTGACTCTCGACCGCAACGAGCGCAAGATGTCTCTCGGCATCAAGCAGCTGAAGGAAGACCCATGGGAGAAAATCGAAGAGAAATATCCTGTTGGCTCACAGCACAAGGCCAAGGTTCGCAACTTCACCAACTTCGGCGTGTTTGTTGAAATCGAGGAAGGCGTTGACGGTCTTATCCACATCTCCGACCTCTCCTGGACCAAGAAAGTGAAGCACCCATCTGAGTTCACTAAACTCGGAGCTGAAATCGACGTTCAAGTACTCGACATCGACAAGGAGAACCGTCGTCTGAGCCTCGGTCACAAGCAGCTGACTGAGAACCCATGGGACAAGTTCGCTGACAAGTTCGCTACTGATTCCGTTCACAGAGGCAAGGTGAAAGAAGTACTCGACAAGGGCTCTGTAATCACTCTCCTCGATGAGGGTATCGAAGGTTTCGCCACTCCTAAGCACTTGGTGAAGGAAGACGGAACTCAGGCTCAACTGGGCGACGAACTCGACTTCAAAGTGATTGAGTTCAACAAGGACACTCAGCGCATCATCCTTTCTCACAGCCGCACTTACGAAGAGGCACAGCGCGAGGCTCGCAAGGCCAAGAAGGCTGCCGCTCCACGCAAGGAAGCCGCTCCTGCTATCCAAAACAAGGCCGCTGGCACTACTCTCGGTGACCTCGATGCTCTTGCTGCTTTGAAAGCTGACCTGGAGAACAATAAATAAGATATGTGCGCATAGATTCTTAGATATCATCTAATAGTTTAGATATCATCTAATGGTAATGAGGGTGTGCACCAATAATGGATTGCACACCCTCATTTGATAAAGGAAACTTATATAATAAACCGGAAATCACGGATATCCGGATTGTCAAAAACACAAAATACCAGGAAAAAACAAATAACTATGGAGAAATTTGAAGTGACCATTTTAGGATGCGGATGCGCCCTGCCAACAATAAGACATTTCGGTGCATCACAAGTGGTGAACATCCACGAGAAGTTGTTCATGGTCGATTGCGCCGAAGCCACTCAATTGCAGTTCCGCCGCAATAAACTGAAATTCAATCATCTGGGACATATATTCATCACCCACCTTCATGGCGACCATTTCTTCGGCGCGATTGGCATCATCTCAACCATGTCATTACTCGGACGTACCAGCACACTACATGTGTGGGGACCTATTGGAATCGAACAGGCCTTACAACCACAAATCAACATCTTCTGCCAAGGAATGACATTCAACGTGGAAATCCATCCACTCGATACAAAAAAACACCAAATGATTTTTGAAGACCGCAGTGTGGAAATCTATACCATACCGCTACGTCACCGAGTGCCATGCTGTGGCTATCTGTTCAAGGAGAAGCCTCTCCTACCCCACATCCGACGCGACATGATTGACGCATACAACATACCCATCAGCCAAATCAACAACATCAAACTCGGAATGGACTACATCTGTCCTGACGGCACTGTGATACCACACACAAGACTCACTACACCCGCTGACTCGCCACGCTCTTTCGCATATTGTTCCGACACCACTTACAAACCCGACATCATCCCTTATATCGAGAATGTGGACCTGCTATATCACGAGGCGACATTCACCGACGAAGAGGAGAAAGAAGCCAACCGGTACTTCCACTCTACAGCGTCTCAAGCCGCAACCATCGCACGAGACTGCCATGCACGCCAATTGTGCATCGGTCATTTCTCCTCACGTTACGACGACGAGAGCATCTTCCTCGAACAAGCCCGCACCATCTTCCCCAATACCGTGCTGGCAAAAGAAAACCTCCTTATTCCTTTGACCATTGAACATTGACCATTAGACATTGAACATTGGCTCCCCCTAAAATGACTATAGGAACTATAGATTCTATTAATTCTATAAATACTATAGATACTATAGATACTATAAAATCTATAACGACTATAAACCCATAAATGCATAATGAAATGATTTTTCTTGAAAAAAGAACAATCATTTCGCATTTTATTACTATATTTGCATGATAGTGTCAGACTTGATGCTATTTGGACAGGACAATAGCATTTAATTGCAGTAGTATCGTCCAGCACGAAAGTGCATTACTTCCACCCAGCACGGCTGGCTTAACTCCCTATTTAACTCCTTTTTATAACTTCCGAAACTTTAATCATACAATCACATAAATAGTAGAACATATTCAAAGATGAAAAACATCAAGTATTTCTTTGCCGTAGATTTAGGCGCCACAAGTGGCAGGACCATCTTGGGCAAAATCGGCACACACGTTTTGGACGAAGACTTTCATGAGGACATCAGATATAACTCTATCATGCTGGAAGAGGTGACACGTTTCCCCAACAACCTGATACAGCAGGGAGGTCATTTCTATTGGGACATCTATGCACTCTATTTCGAAATCATACGTGGCTTGAAGGAAGTGGCCAAGCAGGGCATCGACATCACGTCGATAGGAATCGACACATGGGGAGTGGATTTCGTCTGCATTGGAGAAGACAACGCCATACTGCGGAATCCACGAGCCTATCGCGACCCCATCACTTTCGATGCTATGGACGACTACCTGAAACATGTGATTTCAAAGAAAGAAGTCTACGATGTGACTGGCATACAACTCATGAACTTCAACAGTCTCTTCCAACTATACGCCATGCGACGTGAACAGAACTCGGCACTGGAACACGCCAAGAAAATCCTTTTTGTTCCTGACGCACTTTCATGGATGCTTACTGGCAACGAGGTCTGTGAGTACACCATCGCTTCCACATCGCAAATGCTTGACCCAAGAACAGGGCAACTCGATGAACGACTTCTACAATCCGTAGGACTCGCTCGCAGCAAATTCGGCAAGATGGTGATGCCCGGAACCCTGATTGGAACACTGACTGATGAGGTCCAGAGCATGACGGGGCTTGGACCTGTTCCTGTATATGCCGTGGCTGGCCACGACACTGGCAGCGCAGTGGCTGCCGTTCCTGCTGAGGACGAGAAGTTCGCATACCTCTCCAGCGGAACATGGAGCCTGATGGGCATCGAAACCAAGGAGGCTATCATCAACGACACATCCTACGAACGTAATTTCACCAACGAGGGAGGTGTTGAAGGCACCACACGCTTCCTGAAGAACATCTGTGGCATGTGGCTCTACGAACGTTGCCGCAGCGAATGGAAGGTGAACAACACAAACATCGACCTCTCCCACCAAGCATTGCAGGACTCCGCTATGGAGGAAGAGCCTTTCCGCTCAATCATCAACCCCGACGACAATCTTTTCGCCAACCCCACATCAATGGTTGACGCCATCAAGGATTACTGCCGCAACACACATCAACCCGTACCCGAAACACCAGCGCAAATCTGCCGCTGTATTTTTGAGTCCTTGGCTCTGCGCTACAAGCAGGTGTTCGGCTACCTCAAAGAGATGGCTTCCTTCCCCATCGAGGTGCTCCACATCATCGGTGGAGGGTCGATGAACGCCTACCTCAACCAATTCACCGCCAATGCCATTGGAGTGACTGTGCTGGCTGGTCCTATGGAGGGCACTGCCTACGGCAATATTGCCGTACAAGCCAAAGCGGCTGGACTGGTCAACGATATCTGGGAGATGCGTCGTTTCGTGAGACATTCCGTTGGACTTCGTATCTATGAACCTCAGGACAAAGAGGCTTGGGAATCCGCCTACGAAAAGTATCTGAAACTAACAACAAACTAATTATAAAACCACAAAAACAATGAAAGAAGAATTGGTAAAGAAAGCGTATGAAGTGGCCAAGAGCCGATACGCAGAAATCGGAGTGGATACTGAGGCTGTACTGAAACAGTTGCAGGATTTCCACCTGTCGCTACACTGTTGGCAGGCTGACGACGTGCATGGATTCGAAGTGCAGGCAGGAGCTATGAGCGGCGGTATACAAAGTACGGGTGATTTCCCTGGCGCAGCAAGAAACATCGACGAACTACGCATGGACATCCTCAAAGCCAAATCACTCATCCCTGGCAACCATCGCCTTAACCTACATGAAATCTACGGCGACTTCAAAGGAAAGGTCGTGGACCGCGACGAAGTAACTGTAGAGTACTTCCAATCGTGGATTGACTGGGCTAAGGAGAACAACACCATGCTCGACTTCAACTCATCTTCATTCTCACACCCCAAAAGCGGAAGCCTGACACTGGCAAACCCCGACAAGGGCATCCGCGACTTCTGGATTGAGCACACCAAGCGCTGCCGCGACATCGCCAACGCCATGGGAGAGGCACAGGGCGACCCCTGCATCATGAACCTCTGGGTACACGACGGATGCAAGGACGTGAGCGTCAATCATGCACTCTACCGCAACCTACTCAAGCAGTCTTTAGACGAGATTTTCGAGAAGAAGCAACCCATGATGAAGGACTGCATCGAAGGCAAGGTGTTTGGCATCGGACTGGAGAGTTTCACCGTAGGCAGCCATGATTTCTACACCGCATACGCCGCCAAGTACGACAAAATTCTCACCATCGACACAGGCCACTACCACCCCACTGAAATGCCTGGTGACAAGGTGAGCGCAGTGCTGCCCTTCGTCAAGGAACTGATGCTCCATGTGAGCCGCCCCGTTCGTTGGGACTCCGACCACGTGACCATTATGGACGACCCAACACAGGATCTCTTCCTCGAAATCGTGCGTGCCGACGCTCTCGACCGTGTGCACTACGGACTCGATTTCTTCGACGGCAGCATCAACCGCATCGGTGCATACGTCATCGGCTCTCGTTCCGCACAGAAGTGCATGCTCCGCGCTCTGCTCGAACCTCGTGAGACCATCTCGAAGTTTGAACTGGCTGGAGAAGGGTACAAGGTACTCGCCCTCATCGAAGAGCAAAAGGCTATGCCATGGCAGGCTGTCTATGACGAGTTCTGTCTGCGCAATGGCGTTCCT
>CACYEC010000456.1 GCA_902773225.1 uncultured Bacteroidales bacterium | reverse complement strand
TCTCGACTTTCATGTGCACTTCGAGGCCATTCACCCTTTCCAAGACGGCAACGGCCGCGTAGGTCGACTGCTGATGTTCAAAGAGTGTTTAACAAACGGCATCGTGCCGTTCATCATTACCGATGCCCTCAAACTGTTCTACTATCAAGGACTTCGCGAATGGGGGCACATCAATGGCTACTTAGCAGATACCTGTCTCACAGCTCAGGACAACTACAAAGTCCTGTTAGATTACTTCAAAATCAATTATTAACGACAGTAAGTATGAAACGAAAAGCGGGCTGGGATGATTGTGGAGATGGATTCAGGGGGTCAGAAAGCCTCTTTGAACCACTGGGCAAAGAAATAATCGTAAATGCGGTATTGACCGTTGTCGTTGGTTAAGATGTCGGATTTCAGTAGTGGTTTGAGCGCTGCCTGCACCGAACTGGCAGAAGTTAGCTTATACTTTTTGATGAAAGCTGCAGAAGTGATGCCTTTCACTCGACCTTCCTTGGCGATAGCCTGAAGTAGTTGTCTCTGTTTGACAGGCAGATTGTTGAGTTGCTCCACATATCCCATGGTTTGACGAGAAACGACATTGTCGAATGCTATCGGACACATATCCAGAGTGCATATCCCATTGGCAGGTGTCATGGCAAAGAGTTCATTGAGCATCATCTGTACGAACCACGTACACCCCTCAAAACTATCATATATATTTTCAATCGCCTCAGTATCAATTTGTTTCTGCCTTTCAGCGAACATACGTATAGCAAACTCCCGATATGAAGAAAGCGGGATGGGTTCCAGCCCCATGATAATGGTGCTTTGATAAAAAGGTTTGGCAGGTGAATTAAACATATTGCTCATCAGATGGCGCTTACTTCCTGCAAAAACAAACTGCGATTGTTTACACTGTTGAATTTTTGTTCGGAGTAATGCTTCAGTATTCTTCTCAGGATAGTTCGTGATTTGCTGGAACTCGTCGAAAGCAACGACACATGGACGGTCTGCCTCCTCCAGATATTGAAAGATTTCATCGAGGGTAGTCAAAGGAGATTGTATATCGCCAATAGATATATCAAAACTTGGAGAACCAGTTTGCGGGTCCAGTTTGAACCCCACCCTCAAAGATCGGACAATGTCAAAGAAACGCTCTGTCCAAACTGTTTTCCGTGGTTTCAGTTGTTCATAAATCGCTTTACCGAACAGATAGATGAATTCGTTAAACGACAATGTGGCATAGACATCTATATAAAAACAATAGTAAGAATCCAATACTGATTGTTGTGCAAATAGATGGTGGATAAGCCCCGACTTTCCCATACGTCGGGATGAAATGAGTGCTACATTGCGACCATTCACGATTTGTTTCTTCAGAAATTCTGTTTCTTGAAGACGGTCACAAAAGTATTCATCAGATATGTATTTACCTATCACAAAGGGATTTGCAATCTTCAGACTATCCATAGACGAAAATTTTATTGCAAAAATAATAATTATATTTATAATAATCAAGGATAGGTGGATGTTTTTTGGGAAAAAGGATTATGGGAGTGAGAAACGAACCACAGCCCCACCACGGGGTTGGAGAGAGAAGCGAAGAGACTTATTGCTGTTGACTTTCTGATTGCTGATACGGATATGGGTGGCTGTAGGAACTTTTGGGTCGTCCTCGTAGATTGTGGCATGGTAAGAACGACCTGCAGGGAGGAAATCGAGCGAAACCTGCTTGATTGAAGACTGGTTGTTGCCCATCACTGCCAAATAGTAGTCACTGCCCTTCCGACGCATGATGACTATGCCTTCTTCTGGAGCGCCATCAATCACTCGGGTTTCGTCCCAAACTGTTGGCAATTGTTCAAACCACTCGATTTCGGGTTCACCTTGGTACCGTTCGGGAGTATCGTACCAGAAGACTGTGAGCAAGGGCGCATAATAAACCAAAGACGCAGCGAGTTGGTGTCCGTGAGTGTTGCGTAACCTTTTGTCATAATAGCAGATGGTGTAGTCCGCTGCCCCATTGATCATACGGGTGAAGGGAAGAATCGTGTTGTGTTCGGCATCGGGCCATTCCTCATTTCCTCGTATGCCCTCCTGATTGAGCAAGTTGGGATAGGTACGTGAGAACCCCGCAGGACGGAACTCATCGTGGATGTTCACCATCAGATGGTTCTCTGCGGCATAACGTACCAAGTCGTGCAACCACGTAGCCCAGCGGTGGGAGGCATATTCCACAAAACCGCTCTTCACTCCCACAACACCCCATTCGTGCAATAGGGGAAAGAGTTCTCGCATCTGCTTCTGCAAGGCATGCTGATTCACATAGAGCCAGATACCCACCCCATGTTCCTTGCCATACTGCACCACTTGAGGCATGTCGATGGCAGGGACTACTCGAGTTGCATCGCCATCGTGACTGGTGCAAGGCTCATACCATTTCCAGTCGAAAAGCATGTAGTCGATGTGATGAGCAGAGCAAAAGTCGATGCATCGCATAGCCGCCTCAGTTGTCAGTGTGGTACAGCGCATAATGGTACCAGGTTTCACCCATTCAGCGGCATCCGCTATCTCGCATGGCGGGTTGAGGTTGTCAATCAAGTAACGATGTTCCAACAACTGGCCATAACTATCACCCGTGATAATCACCTTCCAGGGTGTGGCATAGTAAGTGACCACATCCACAGGCGAATACATCCATGTAGAGAGTGTGTTGGCCTTTGTGGTGGAAGCCACATTCTTCTGCAGGCACCAGTCATCCACTTCAGCATCCGCCAAGGCACAGCACCGTCCGTCAGGCAACACCACAGTGACTGCACGTTCAATGGGTGAGGCAATGTCGTTCACATCCTTCAGTTCGTAAGGCGCCTGCGCCCATTCCGCCGCCCACACCTTGGCGCCAGCGGGGAAAGTGTATTCCGTGAGGTCGGCGACCACCTTATGGAACACCGCCTGAGGATGCTCAGGCAAGAAATAACGGAACGCCACGCCCTCGTTGTAGGCACGGACTTCAATGTCGAGTCGGTAGTCGCTCCCATCGTGTTTTGCAAGGTGGATAGTCATGGCGTTGTAGTTGTCAGGGACAGACGCCTGCTCACCATAGAAGTTGTGGATGTCGCCTCGGTGCTGGAAGTAATTCACACTGTCAACCTTGAATCCACTCATCCAGCAGTCGTATTGCGAGTATCTCCTCGCCAAGGCTCGTTCCCAGTTGTGGTTGTCGAGGTCAAGTCCCAAACGGGAAGAAGTCAGGAGTTGCTGACCGTTGTGAGAAAGATTGTAATAGAATTCATCATTCAACTGTTCCACAGAAACCACGTTGCAACCATCGGGTGATGTCACTTCGTTTGCGTGGACGATGGAAGGCATCATGCAGCAGAATAATATAAGAAATACCGTCATATCGTTGGAACGTGTTGTTGAAAAAATGGGAGGGGAGTTGGAGATTACTTGTTAAAAAGTACATTCTCGACATGGCCATCGACGTATGCTGGCACGAAATCGGTTGTCTGATACCAGCCAGGCTTTCCTGGCATTTTGTCGTAGATGGTCTGTCCATTGATTTTAAGTCCCTCAAAGGTGATGTTGCGCACCTTGTGGTTCTCATCGTATCCGCTGATGATAGACATATAAGGTTGTTGTCCGTAGTAGCGGATGTTGCGGAAGAGTACATTCTCCACACTTCGTCCAGGCGCAGAACAGTACTTGCTGTTGTAACAAGTCTTGACATGGAAGATTGACCCTTGGTGGATGTTCTCGATGCGGATATTGTCGAACACCACATCCTTGACCACATTGTTGTCACCACAGTTGATGGCAAGGCATCCCTGATAATCCACCTGCGGCTCACTCTGGCAGAGGATGTCGATATTCTCATAACGAAGGTTGCAGATGGAGTCGCTCACTTCCGATTTGTCGCCAATACCATGGATGCCTATCATGATGGGGTGCGCCACATCGGCCCAAAGAGTGGAATTGCGCATGGTCACTCCATAGACACTACCACGGAACCCCTTGCGAGTGGCATAGGCAGTGGTGCAATCGTCAGAATTTCGAGCAAAAACACGGTCGTAGAGAATATTGGTACAGCCACCGAAGACATTCAGTCCGTCGCCCCACTGGGGGAAGGAGATGCTTTTCACATCATGCAAGGTGACATCATGGCTCTCGCCAATTGGGCAGGTGTTGAGTATAAGTCCATCCACCAACACATTCTGGCTCCGATACACATGGCATCCCTCATATCCTTTCTGAGGACGCGCGATGCCACGGCCAAGGATACTGACATCGTGTGCTTTGTTGATGGCGAAAGTACCCGTGAAATAAGCTCCACCAGCCAGATAGTAAGAGGTGTTGGAGTGTACGACAATAGAATCTTCGGTATAGAGTCCTGGTGCATAATAGACAAACTCACGTCCTTGCCGTTTGGCTTCCGCACGCGCCTCTTCCACAGACACTGGCGGTTTGCTGGTAAAGAGCAAGAGGTTGTCGGTGATGGAGCCATCAAACTCCACGCTGACATTCTCGGGCTGGAATAGCAGGAACTGCACGGTGGAATCGTTCTGCACATTGGCAATGACTCCCCGATAGTCGGGACGAACTCGTGCTTGCTTGTATTTCTTGTTCTTGCAGACCACCCTGACGAAGACATCACCCGTGAAATCGAAGAAAGCGTAGGATATCTCACAAACCTTGTGTTTGTTATTGCCTATAGGAGCATTGACTTTGGCCATATAGGTGTCTATCTTCGTCCATTCCTTTCCGCCCCGTGGCTGGATGAAGACCTCGTAGTCGTGCTTCAACGGTGCGCCCTCTGGAGCATCGTAGGTAAACACCTGATGCAGTTTGGTTCCTTCCTTCACACCTGGCACCGTAAAGACGCGCGATTCTGTATTGGCAGTAACCTTGCCTTGTTTCTCCGCTTTCCGCTGCAAGTCGAGGAGTTTTTTTGTGTAGGGCATCTTCAGTCCTTTCTCCTCAACATAGTGGCGGTAGGCCTCATCGTAGATTTCGCGTATTTTTCCTCGTTGCATAGACCCTGGTTCCGTCCAGTCGTTGTAGAGACCAGTGCAGTCCGTCCAGCGCTCAAAAGGCACATCATAGCCCAGATTATAACGGGCGGTATATTCCAAGCCCTTCATGAGTCTGTTATCGAGCGCACCCCAGAGGTCATCGCCTTTCTGCCACGCCATCTCACAAGTCTGGCAAAGCGCCTCCAGTCCGAGTTGTGCATGAGCCTGGTCGCGTCCAGTCTCCTGACACTGACCTGTCGCGCTGACATATTTGGGCAACGAACCATTGTCGTTGGCATGGAGGAAATAATCCACTGCAGCCTTGTAGAGATCGTCGTCGTGCAAGTAGATGGCACATGCCATGCGCATACGGTTGACGATGGCACCCCAGTTGCCGTTGGCGTAAGGGGAGTCAGCATCGAACTTGTCGATGACAGGGAGGAAAGCACGACGCACCATGGCATCCCATTCGGCTGTCTTATGTTGTTCTAAGATAGTCATGGCCCTGACCAGGTTGTAGCCCTGAATGAGGCATAACGGCGCATCGTGTCCCTCAATACGTTGGAGCGTCTTGGCGTAGGCATTCACAATGTTGAGTGCCTGCCGGGTCATGTCGTCAGCGTTGACATTGTCATTGATTTCAAGTCCAGCCTTTGCCATGTCGAACGCAGCCTTCATGTCGCGTTCACTGCCCCCTTTGCTGCTACGGTATTGACCATCACGGGCCACTACTTCGTATGGTCCAGCCATCTTGTACTCTTTCTGCGCATACGCTGTCAAGCATGTCAGACTGACGAGTATTATTGTCAAAATGTTTCTATTCATTCCAAATTGCCAGCATTAAAGAATCAGTGATTCAATTACTTACGATAATCTTTCAGTCTTAGCAAAGCCTCAATATAGTAGTAGTCGGCATAGTTGATACTGTAGTCGATTTCTGTTCCGGCAGGCATGTTCCC
>CACYEC010000455.1 GCA_902773225.1 uncultured Bacteroidales bacterium | reverse complement strand
CATCCCTTATGAATGGCGCAACCGCACGGACACGCTCATCTACGCCAAGGAAGATCCCAACAACAAATACACTTGGTCGGAGAGCCGCAGCAAGGAAAGCGACAACATCATCGTCTATTGGGACAAGTATTATGGCAATACGATACCCACCAACGCCCCTTCCACCTACAGGGTTGACATCGATGACCTCCTGAAGAAATGCGAGGAGTTTTTCGACCTTGAAATCAACCAGTTGGGATTCGTTGACCCAAAGAACTCCAACCTCAACAAATACAAGGTGATGGTGCTGATCAACCACTCCGCAGACTGGATTTGCGTGGGTTCAGGCTACGATTATCAAGTTTCCGCTATTTGGCTCAGCCCTTGGGCTTGTCATCCCGTAGGGCAGTCGGTTGCTCATGAAATCGGCCACTCCTTCCACTATATGTGTTATTCGGAGGCGTCCAAACAAGGCACTCTTCCAGGTGTGCAGACAGGATTCCATGGTGCTGTGGGTAATGGCTCTGTCACATGGGAACAGACCGCACAGTGGCAGTCGGTGCAGAGTTATCCAGAACTGATGTTCGACCAAAGCATCTCTGTCTTCCGCAACTCGCACAACCTTGCGTTCACTCATGAATGGCACCGCTACCAGAGTTATTGGCTCTTCTATTATCTGGTGCAGCACTATGGTGTGAAAGCCGTTTCCGACGTATGGAACTACCCTGTGAACCAAGTACTCGACTTCAACGAAGTACTCATGCTCCAGCAAAACTGGAACGTAGAGGAACTCTTCCGCCGCTACTACGACTACGCCTCACACTGCGTGACATGGGACTGGGATGCCTGCAAGCCTTACCGCAACCCTTATATCGGTGACTTCCGTTATGCCGCAGTGCTGAATGGCGACGGGCAATATCAAGTGGCTTACTCCAGTTGTCCTCAAAGCACAGGTTTCAATGCTGTACCCCTCAGCGTGCCAACCGCTGGCACAGAAGTGACCACCACTTTCACCGCGCTTGCCTCGGGTGCTGAACTGGCCGAAGGCGACCCCGCTGAATACATCAATGGCGACAGTTATTTCCAGGCATCAGGTCGCACCAAGTACAACACAGTAGGTCTTGCAGCCTCACGTGGTTTCCGTCTGGGTTATGTGGCTTTGCTCAACGACGGCACCAGGGTTTATGACAGCTTGGATTCCATCTACTGCACAGGACGTGGCAAGACATCTTGCGACGTGAAATTCACTGTTCCTGAGAACGTCAATAAACTATGGCTCATGGTGGTTCCTGCCCCTACCCGCTATTTCCAGCACAAGTGGGACGATTCCCCAGGCAACGACGACCAATGGCCATACACCCTGGAGTTCAGCAACACGGACTTGGATGCCACCAAAGCCATTGTCTATGTCAGTCCTGTACTCGACGGCCGTGAGATTGATGACATCACCTTCACCTACGACCTGTATTTCCCACACGATGCCACAGCCTATAATGGCACCAGCATCACGATTGGAGGCAAAGCCGCCGCCATGCTTGGCACCGCCTTCCAGATGAGTATGTCGGACATTCCTGCGAAGATGACCACCTACAGCAACGCTGGTCCAGGCAAGGACAAAGTGATGTTCTATCCCGCAAAAGCCGACGGCACACTCATTTCCAATAAATCCACTGCCAATGGCTATGGCCACTGGTTCAACAGCACTGGTGGTGTGGTGGATTGGGGCACTAATTCCTATGTATTCTCTGAATTCTTACCTGGAGTGATGACCTTCAGCATCGGTCAATATCCGGGCAAATGTCCTACCGGCAGCAGTTACACCATCGCCCAGGCACTGGTCTATAACAATGGCAG
Organism: uncultured Bacteroidales bacterium; assembly: GCA_902773225.1. Lineage (GTDB taxonomy): Bacteria > Bacteroidota > Bacteroidia > Bacteroidales > Bacteroidaceae > RUG11857. The sequence continues at coordinate 30,067 of CACYEC010000455.1, read as the reverse complement.
CAAGAAGGCTAAGGCTGTGTTTGTCTTCAACATACACATCGATGCATCTAAGACAGGTGCAGAGTTAGTGTCTGTGGAATATGCGGGTGACGACACCAACGCCATCCACAGCGTTTCCCTCGACGACAACAACTCTCCTGTGAATGTCTATACCCTCTCAGGTCAGCAGATACGCACTGCTGTCAGTCCTGACGACGCCACAGAAGGCCTTCACAAAGGCCTCTACATCGTCGGCAAGAAGAAAGTGATGGTGAAGTAAAGAGTCGAGTGGTCAGACAGACTATCCTGAAGTATATGCTCCCATTGTGAACACGGATCCAAAGAATGCGTTGACGAAGTCTGAGAAAGAAATTCTTGATCAGATTGCCAAGGCCAAACAAGACGAGGATACGATGAAGCTCGATGGTAGCCTCGATAAGGTGAAGGAGAAAATGAAAGACTTTGACTAAAGGACGAATGATTGGTTCATTTACCCAAAAGCATTCTCGACCGACATGAGGTCATCCGAATGACTCGAAAATGAACCAATCATAATTACTAAAGGGAAGTTCAATTTATCATATTTTTCGAATTATCGAATTAGTATTTTGCTGACAAGCGGAATCATCCAGAATTAGAGAATGAAATCGCAAGCGATTTATAGAAGTTATCAAAACAGATAAAACAACTAATAAAACCTATATCAACATTATGAGAAAAACAATATCGATTCTACTATTCGTTGCACTATTCAGCCAGACGTTGGCGCAGCTCCCAAAAGTAAAAAGGATTGAAGAAAACACTTCAGCAGAAAGCAAATTCGGCGAAGTTGAGGCAAGAATCATCATCAACTATCTTGTGTCTAAGAATGCACAGGAGGATAAAATGACAAGTATCTCCATAGTAAGGATGCTGAATGATGTTTTACTTGACAACACTTTAACCATGGGTGAAATCTACTGGGCCAATCTCGATAAAGAGATAAAACAAAAATGGGAATCAGATGATTTTGAGCCAAATATCATCAAATCTCCTGATATTACTGTCAATAGCACAAAGAATCTGAAGAAATATGCTAAGACATTTTCGGAGAATCTCCTAGCAGTCTTGAAACCTGATTATCTCAGCAGTATTGACTACGTGGACAAAATGACTAAAGAGGAAATAGAACTATTACCATCTCAGATTAAATATTGGAGTAACATCATTACCATAGAACCTTTATCAGCGGGAGAGGAGTACTACTGCTATATGTTGAGTACGGAAGAGTTCACGGGAGGTATTCACGGAATGTATAGTTATAGACCTTATGTCATCCGCAAGTCGAACGGAGAAGTCATCAAAGATATTTTCAAGGAAGAGAATGAAACAGGTTTGAAAACACTCATTTGGAAATATTTGTACGAAGATGACCCTGAGCACGCCAAAGCAGTTGCGGAGAATCTTAAAATTGATAGCACTTTCTTGAAACATATCAGGAATGTTCATTCCTCCCCAAAAACATCATACGATGAACTTGATAAAGCAGACCTTAATGGATTAGATAGAATCAGCATCGGTAAGGGGTGGATTGACAGCAAGAGCGTGCATATCCAGTACCAGCCTTACCAACTCGGTTCATGGGCAATGGGGGCAACAGAAGTAGTTATTCCATTGAAAGAAATCATGCCCTATCTTACCGATGAGATTATGGCTTTATTGAAATGAAAACCTACAACTATTACAGATTAGAAAAGAACTTTCCTTATACTATTGCTTCACTTAACCTTGGTTTGCAACATCTTTGCACAAAACGGCCAAAGGGTGATGATTCTCCAGTATTAAAGCATACGCTCGTTATGCTCCTACTTATTCGCTTTTAAAGGATAAATACAAATGGCATCATAACTATGGGAATTATATAGTAACAGGAGCAAATTTCATGTACAGGCATTTGGGAGTTGGCTGTGAATTCCGCTATGGAAATTGTAGAAATGACACCTTGAATGCATTAGGAACAGACGATGTAAACGAAAAACAAAAAGTTATTCAAATAACAGCCAAATTATTTAAAACAATAATAAAAAATCAACTATACAAATAAGGATTTCGTGTTTTCATAAGTTATCATTTTTTAATTTTAGAACAATGAAGATATTTAATTATTTATTTTGCATTTCGGTACTATTCACCATTTCTTCTTGTAATACCAATGAGTTGGAAGCAGAATCTGGAAGAGAGGAGAATTCATCGAACGAAAGGCCTCATGGGGTATATACCGTATTGGATACATTAGACTCCAATCATGTCAAGACGGTGATTTATAGCGCTGATGAAAATGGTTTTGCCATTGCCAACATGACTGATGACAGAATAGAACGGCTTGATGTTCTGAAAAGTCAAGAGGAAATGATGAGTTTCGCATTCAATGAGGACAGACAACTTGAGCATATCGGTATAGTCGTCAACACAGACACATTGGTGGTCTTGCTCTCTAATTATGTTGGGAACAAAGTCGATGTCGCTATGAAGTTTGGAGATGAGATTTTGATGGAGAAAGAAATTGAGTGTGATGTGGAATGGAGTCAAGTCGTATTGGATTCCTATAACGGATCATCCACTCGAGGTGCAGTGTTTGATTCAAATAGATGGAAAGAAGAATTTGGTTCTGCTCAATCGTTTATAGATTATGCATGGAAAACAGTAATCAAACCAACCTTGAGTCTGTATGAAAAAACAAAGAACAAAGAACAAATCATATCAGAACTCATTTTATGGAAAGCAAATATCATATCTCCATTATTATCAGAAAATGCAGAGCAGATTGTATCCTATGCTGAGATGGGAGAGATGGTTTATGATGTGGCTAGTAGTATTTCGAAAACTGGTTCGATAGCCAATCCATGGACATTTTTGGCGTTAAATCATGAAGAGATTAGGAATTTTGGTGAAATTCTGGGAGAGTTTCTGACAGAGTCAACCTTGAATTTAATTGAAGGTTTTGAAGAGACTATAGAATTGCTAAGAGGAATGGTTGACAGTGGTTATGGCGATTTAAAAGTCACTCTTTCTTGGAATTTTTATGGCGATATTGATTTACATGCCATTGAACCGTCATCGGAGCATCTTTACTGGAGTGAAAAATATTCGCAGAGTAGTGATGGATACTTGGATGTAGATAACACTAAAGGGGGAGCAGGTGCTGTTGAGAATATTTATTGGAAAGAGCCAAAGGATGGAACATATCATATCTTTATCGATTATTATGGTAGATCATCATATAACTGGAACAAAGAATCTGGCTCATGTATGGTTTCTGTAACATATAAGGGTAAAGGTGAAGTCGTGAATGTTCATATGACTCCAGAGACTCATGACAAATCAGTTTTTATTATCAAAATTCCAGAAGGAATCATTCTCAAGCCTTGAGCAAGTTCATTGAGAATTACCATTCTAATTGATTTGCAAGTCAGACTGCAGGATTTCAAATTCCTCTTTGGTCACAATACTGCAAGGTGCATTTCAAGGTATGTTTACGAAAAAACGTTGCTACAATAATGTTTGTAGCAACGTTTTTTCCTTGATATGGTGGAAAGCGGATTTACTTATGAATCACCAACCAATGCTAGTGTGCATTAGTCCCATGTAAGATGACCTATTTGTGCTTCTGCTCCCTCGGAAGCGACTTGAGTTCTCCACGGATAAAGACACGCGACATACCTTCCTTGGCATTACTGTAAATCTGAATAGTCTTCATGATTCGCCCAGGCCGCGTGGCAGTACCATCATACTTCACAGTGATAAAGCCTGTTGCACCTGGTGATATGGGATCCTTGGTGTAATCGGCAGTAGTGCAACCGCAAGTAGTCTTGACCTGATTGATGATGAGTTTGGACTTTCCCACATTGGTGAACTTGAACACACAAGTCACCTGTGGGTTGTCAGGGTCGAGTTCTCCGAAATCAATGGTGGTCTGCTCGAATTTCAACACAGGGAATTTCTTGGCGCTGGATTCAATGCAGAACATGAAACACAAGAGCGAGAAAACCAGTAAAGTCTTTTTTGTCATAATCGATATCTTCGTTTGTTTTTTTGTCATTTTTATATTTAAGGGCTTTAAAGTCTTTAAGGTCCTTAAGGTTCTTGCTATTTGACATAATCAAAATACCACCAGTAGGTGTCGCCGAATTGGCGTCGGAGGTAGTTCTTGCGCTCCACCGCGTTGTTGTAACTGTCTCTCAGTTTGCAGTACTCGTCATAACGTTGCTCCATTTCCTCGTCGATGTAATCGATAAGATGGTTCTGCGCCAAGAGAGCCGCCTCACGATAAGCCCTTGGCAATTCCTTGTACTTGCTGGTGAGCGAATCGGAGAAGATACGCATGGCCATCAAAGAATCTGCGAAAACGCTGAGTTTCTTTTCCATCAACAAGGTGCAGAGGTAATAGTCAGCCAGTCGTTCGGTGTCCTTGTGCTTGAGTGTGTCGGTGGCCATCATCACATCGAGATAGCCAGCGCAAGTGTGTATGTTCTTGCCACACATGGCTCCAAGTTCCTTGCATATATCCTGGTAGGTGAACCGATGATGGGTCATGGAGTCACCTATCAGTATCAACTGCTTGCCCACACTGTCAAGAGGATAAGTGAACAGCAGGTCGCCCAGTTTTCCATTCTTAGAGAGCGCGTAAGCCCTCAATTCCGTAAGCCTCGGTGAGGTGGCAAGCGACTTGGCTCCCACCTTCGAGGCTTCTTGATAGTCGCCTTCCATAATCAATGTCTCAGCCCTGAGTTCGTAGTGATAGACATCGTTGGTGCCTTGTATGCTTGCCGATGCCGCAATCATCGCCGTCATGGTGAGATAATTAGGCCAGAGGAAAGTGGCCATGGTGCTGTCGGTGTCGTCGCTATTATCGGGCTGCATGTTCGACAGGAAGAACATCAGGATGATGAACAACACCATCAGGACGGGATAAATCCAAGTCCAGTTACCGAACGAGAAATCATCGAGTATCCTGGTGTTGATGTCAGTAAGCACCGTCAGTGTAAGGAACGACGGGAAGAAAGTGAGGGCATACCAGCGATTGGGCACACGTGTGAGCAGATTCACTATCCATTGCAGCAGATAGAGGACTGCTGTGATGATAATGGCTCCGATGAGTCTGTGATAAGTGGTCACTCCCTTGGAGAACACGAACTGCGCCTCAGCCAGCAGGTCGCCCTGAATGCGGTAGAGGTAGAAGAAGGTGAAGAGAATGAACAGCACCGAGAGAGTTCCCCTTATCACTCCTCGTGTACGCTCTGGAACTGGATTGTTATAATTCATTATCGTTTATTCGTCTTTGGCTTTCCGCAGCACCACGGCACTTCGAGCAGGGATATAGAGTTTGAGCCATCCCTTACCGTCTTTCTCGTAAATGGGGTCGTAGTTGGTGAAGTGCTTGACAGAGTCGTCAGCGAGGTCGTTGCCGCCATAGAGGCTGGAGTCGGTGTTGAGGACCACGTCATAACCACCCTGAGGCACGATGAACCCGTAGTCAGTGTAGGAGTTGGCGGGACTGAAGTTGAACACGAAAAGGAGTTCTCCTCTGAAGAAAGCGAGAATCTGGTCGCCATCGTTGTGCCACACCTCCACCACAGGTGTTTTCTGGAAGTTTTTCTCTCCTCCCACGAGTTTCACCATGGCCTCGTCGAAGTCGCCTAAATAATGGTAGCATAGTTCGTGGTTATCAACCAAGTTCCACTGACGGCGGGCGTACTTGTAACTCCATCCGTTGCCTTCGCGTGGGAAGTCAATCCATTCGGGATGTCCGAACTCGTTGCCCATGAAATTGAGGTATCCGCCGTTGATGGTGGAGAGCGTGAGCAGTCGAATCATCTTGTGCAATGCAATGCCTCGGTTGACGGTCATGTTCTCGTCGCCCTTCTTGAAGTGCCAGTACATATCGGCATCGATAAGGCGGAAGATGATGGTCTTATCGCCCACAAGTGCCTGGTCGTGGCTCTCGGCGTAACTGATGGTTTTCTCGTCGGCCCTGCGGTTGGTTGTTTCCCAGAACATCGAACTGGGTTTCCAATTTTCGTCGCTCTGCTCCTTGATGGTCTTAATCCAGTAGTCGGGTATGTTCATCGCCATGCGATAGTCGAACCCGTATCCACCGTCCTTGAAGGGTGCGGCAAGCCCTGGCATTCCCGACACTTCTTCCGCGATGGTGATGGCCTTGGGCTTCACCTCATGGATGAGCAGGTTGGCCAGGGTGAGATAGCAGATGGCATTGTCGTCCTCATGTCCATTGAAGTAGTCACCGTAACCGCAGAAGGCCTCGCCGAGTCCATGGCTGTAGTAGAGCATGGATGTCACGCCATCGAAACGATATCCGTCGAAATGGAACTCCTCGAGCCAGTACTTGCAGTTGGACAGCAGGAAGTGGATGACCTCGTTCTTGCCATAGTCGAAGCAGAGGGAATCCCAAGCGGGATGCTCGCGTCGGTTGCCCTGATAGAAATACTGGCAGGGGTCGCCGGCAAAGCAGCCCAGTCCTTCGTTCTCGTTTTTCACGGCATGGGAATGGACGATGTCCATAATCACGGCGATGCCCATGCCATGTGCCTCGTCAACCAGTTGCTTCAGTTCCTCTGGGGTACCGAAACGGCTTGAAGGCGCATAGAAATTGCTCACATGATAACCAAAACTTCCGTAATAAGGATGTTCGGCAATGGCCATAATCTGGATGCAGTTGTAGCCTTCCTTCTTCACTCGTGGGAGGACTTTCTCGCGGAACTCGTTGTAGGTTCCCACCTTCTCAGCGTCTTGAGCCATACCGATATGGCACTCGTAGATGAGCAATGGCGCAGTGTTGGGTTTGAAGTTCTTCTTCTTGAACACGTATGGTTCATCTGGTGCCCATACTTGTGCTGAGAAAACCTTGGTGCGCTCGTCCTGCACCACACGGTTAATCCATGCGGGGATGCGCTCACCCCAACCACCTTCCCAATGAACGTGGAGTTTGAAGAGGTCACCGTGCTTCATGGCCCTGGGCTTGAGTTTGATTTCCCAGTTGCCGTTGTCTAAACGCTTCATCTTGTACTGAGGCAGTTCACTCCAGTTATTGAAGTCGCCCACAAGGTATATCTCGGTGGCGTTTGGAGCCCACTCTCGCAGGACCCATCCTTTATCGGTGCGGTGCAGGCCGAAATACATATATCCGGATGCGAAGTCACTCAGGGTCTGTTTGCCGCCTTGAGTCAGTTCATTCATCTTGTCGATTACATGCTGATGGCGACCGTTGATGGCGTCGGAGAAAGGCTCAAGCCACCCGTCGTGCTTCACGATTCCGAGTTGTTGCTTCACCACTTTTTTAGTGGCTGTCTTGGTTTCTTTTTTTGGCATAATATCTGATTTTAGGGTTGAAGGGATTATCGATTTCCTATTATGGCCTATCAGGCCTTCACCTTGAAGATGATTTTCTGGATTTGGCTTTCCTGGCTGATGCAAGGTGCGTGTCCGTCTTGCGGGAAGAAGATGGCGAACGAACCTGGTTCCACAGTGACATACTGCTGGGCAGGTCCTTCATAGAACGAGATGTCTTTGTCAGCGTCGTATGGAACCTCAGGCAGGTCCTTCCTGGGAGTGTAGCCCATAGTCTCAGCACAACTGATGGGTATCTGGATATCTATCATCTTGTCGTGGCTCTCGAGTTTGGCTTCTTCAGTTGTCTTGCCTTTGGCGATACTGTAATTGACGAATAGGTCATTGCCCTTGATGAACACTTTTCCAGGTTCGTGCCGGGCAAGGTCATTGTTTCGGATATAGTCCAACACGTCGGTGAACAGCGGGTTCAGCGACACATATTTCTCTAAGTTGTCTAATGAATCTAATACCATAAAGCGTGTGATTTTTCTGGTTAGTATTATAGTGATTACAGGATGTTTTCTAAAGAAGCGCCCTTCCTGCATTCTTGGATTACTGTTAACAACTGGTCGTGCAACTTACCGTTGGTAGAAAGCACCCGGCTGCCGTCCATCCAGCCCTCACCCCCATCGAAGTCGGTGGTTTTTCCTCCAGCCTGCTTGAGGATGATGCTTCCCGCTCCAATGTCCCAAGGTCCAAGGAAAGCCTCGATGCGTGCCTCGAACCGACCTGCCGCCAGATAACAAGTCTCGGCTGCGGCCGAACCCATCAGTCTCAGTCCTCCAACCCTGCCGTATAGACGGTTAACCAGAGGCACGGCGAACGGGCGGTAACGCTCTGCGTCGTAAGGAAATCCGAGTTGGATGAAAGCGCTGTCCATGTCATCGATGTCCGACACATGTATCACATCGTCATTGAGGTAGGCAGGACTGTTCTTGTTCGCCCAGAAGAGTTCTCCTCGTGTGCACTCATACACCACCCCCAACAACATCCCCGTTTTATCCCTGAGTCCGATGCTCACACAATAGGGAGCGTTGTTGTGGATGAAGTTGGTGGTTCCATCGAGCGGATCAACCAACCAGCAATAAGGCTCGGCATGAAGTTGCGCCGTGCCTTCTTCAGCGATGAAACCAGCCTGGGGAAGTATCTCGCGGAGTTGGTTCACGATGAGTTTCTCTGACTGCTTATCCACATAACTCACGTAGTCATGGGCGCGTTTGCTCTCGACTGCCTCACGATGGAAGTGGGTGCGCTGTTCGACCAAGAAAGCCCCGGCCTTCAAGGCCACATCTTTCACGTCTTCAGTCAGTTGCTCAAAGTCAATCATTTCTCCTCGCTGAATTCGATGCGTCCCATGCGATAGACACCCTTGCGGATAATGCTGCCGTTCCGGTTCTTTTCCACAAAGGCACCGTCGCGTATATCGTTCACGTAGGTTCCCTCAAAACGGAGTCCCTCACCATTTTCCTCAATGAACTTGCCGTTCTTCATTCCGTCCTTGAAGTTCCCCTTGTACTTGCTGCCGTCCTTGGTGCGGAGCACTCCTTCTCCGTTCATCTCGTCGTGGGCCCAATAACCATCATAGACCTCGCCGTCAGCACCTGTGTACTTACCACGACCAGCGCGCTCGTCGTTGGCCCAGTCTCCTTCATACTTCGAGCCGTCGGCCCAGTGGAAGATACCATGTCCATCCATCAAACCGTTCTTGAAACCGCCGATATACTTACTGTTGTCGTGATAGGTGAAGATTCCCTGGCCTGTGCGCTCGTCATTGTGGTAGTCGCCCTCGAACTTGTCGCCGTTGGCGTATTCGTAGATGCCACGTCCCTCGCGCTTGTCGTCCTTCCACTGCCCTCTGTACACATCGCCTGTGGAATAGGTGTAAATGCCGTATCCGTCGCGCTTGTTGTCTTTCATGTTACCGGAATAACTGTTGCCGTCGGCCCAACTGTAGAAACCTTTTCCGTTCTGCTTGTCGTTGCGCCACTCACCGTCATAGAAGACTCCGTTGGCAAAGGTGTATTTGCCGTTGCCATGCCGTTTGTCCTGCACCCAGTCGCCCTCATACTTGTCGCCGTTGTAGTAGTACATGGTGCCTTCACCTTGCTGGTAGTCGGTGAACCATAGTCCCTCGTACCTGTTGTTATTGGCGAAGTAGTAAGTGCCGTTGCCATGCTGGTGGTCTTGGAACCAGTCGCCCTCATAGCGTTCTCCATCGGTGAAAGTATAGACACCATAGCCCTGGCGTTTACCTTTCACGTAGTTGCCCTCGTAGATGTCGCCTGTACGGAAAGTGGTTTTTCCCTTTCCTGAAGGTTTACCCCCAGACAATTCACCATAGTAGGTGGCGCCGTCCTTGAAAGTGAAACTACCGATTGTAAGTTTTTGTGCGTAAGATGCTGATATAGCGGAGATAAAGAATAGTCCAGTATATATATATTTGCTTAAGTTCATTGCTTCTTGTTTTAAATTCAGTACAAATATACACAATCCCCGTTATATATGCAAATATCTGCAAAGAGATTAAAGGTATTTATAAAAAATTAAGCATTTTGATTTGTGGGCGTGAACATTCGTCTGATGGTATTTTTCCTTCGATATGAGCGTCTATTCCCATTGACAGCCATCAAAAAAACCACGAAAAACCATTCTAGACGTTTGGGCTTATTCCATCAGATAGTTAATCATGGCACGCATGAGCAGGCGACGCTGGGCTTTCTCCTGAATGGTCTCAAAGGGGAAACCAAGAGAAATGGTAGCATACCCATCCTGTTTGTTTGCCACAGCGGCGGGGGCACCTCCCTCGTAAGCAAGCATGGCGAAAGCATTGCCAACGGGCTGAAGGACACTGGGGGAAGGCACGGAATAGCAATATTCGTTCATCTGGCGGTAGATGTTGAAATCGACACCAGAGCCAGCCACGCCACTGCTACGGTCGGTGAGTGGCTGCACGGCGGTGTTGACACCGAGAGAAGGACAACGGAATGACGGAGCACGAAACACGTTGCTTCCGCTGACGAGCACTCTCCCACCCTGCTGGCAATATGTGTTGAGGATGTCCATCGTTTCGGACTTCACATCCTGCTGTACACCGTATATGACATCGATGGCGCTATACTCTGACAAGTCGGCACGGTGTTCTTTGAGATACACCTCGTTGGCCGAAGTGAAGGAATAACTGCCGTCCTGTGCGATGGCGTCTCCATGAACGTAAGGATAGTCAAAGGTGTTGCCCATGATGATTTTACCCTCCAGTTCATTACCGCTGTAGCCTGTTCCATTGGTGGCCTCACTGCCCATGAACTCCTTGCTCAGGGTGATTTGGTTGCCACAGAAACCTGCGAATTTGCCATACTGCACACCAGGGTCTTGCATGAGGTCGAAACCTTGTTCGGTGAGCGTGTTGAAGGAATAAGGGGCGGAAAGGCGGTCGAAAGCATTGACAATAAGTATCTTTCCTTTGCTTTCCTTGGCAATGTATGCAGACAATATCTCAGACGGGAAGCTCTTGCCTCCATCGTTAAGGGCACAAACTTTGAACGAATAAATCACACCTGGTTTCAACTCAAGGTTGAAGGTGTTTTTGCTCACCACAACACCATTGTCGAAATCATTGTCACCTATCCTGGTATAGACCACATAACTGGTGGGCTGTGCAGTCTGTTCCAGCTCATCAGGTGTTTCTTTCCAATTGAGTGTGACAGTATGTTTTTTATCATCGATGGTGGCAGTGAAATTCCGCACAGGAAGAGGCTGGACGACGAACGGAGTTCCATACTGTGTGGCCATGAATCTTAGTATGGTCTTATAGACGGAGCGTGCGAAGTCGAACTTGAAATGAGGGTCGAAACCCATTTGCATGTCGGCGAAGTTCTGATGTGAGAGCATCTCAAGAATACATGCAGGCATTGCAGGTTCGCGCGATTCTATATATTTCTTGTTCCAAGTCTGCCTCACCTGCCAATTGTATTTGGACAAATCCTTATGTAAGTTGGTGAGGAAAGCGCTGGCGAGGTCACGGCAGACATATCGGTCAAGTCCTGCTGCGGTACGTCCATCCCCTTGGTCGGTCGTATAGATGGACAATGAACCCACATAACTGTCATCAGGTCTGAAACCAGCGTCCGTATGGAAAGCCACTGAAAGTTCGAAGGGTACCTTCCTGCCATCTTGCGAGGGATTGACAAGCGAACCTCCCGACATGAGGTTGATGACTTGTGTCCGAGTGAAAATATCGTCGCGGTAGTCACCGGTGTTTTCTTCGGCATGATAGGCATCGGAAGGCATACCAGCCCATTGGGTTGAGTAGCGGGCGGCCTCTGCCCATCGAGGCTTTCCACTGACCTCACCGCCGTAGAAGCTGCCGCCACGGCGTATATTGCCCATGCCAGAACCGAAACGCACAGCATCACCTGTGACGATACCATTACGGCCACTTAAGTTGCTGAGCACTACCCTACCACTCTCATGTACTCCTTTCTCGAAAAGGAATGTGCCCAGATAGACCCATGTTCCTCCACCCATCTGCTGATTGACCTTGAACTCCGTCATGCCTCCTCGATGATAAACGGTGTAATGGGCATCGTCTATGCTGTTCTCAAGGGTCTGGTAACTCACATAGACGGCATATTCCCCGTCTTCAGGGATATCGGGTATCCATGTGGCAGTGGAAGCCTGTTCTTTTTTGCTGACCGTTTCGATGCAACGTGCCGTGCCGTCGGTGAAAGGATTGTCGTGGTCGTCGTAGATGTCCTTGAGATGAGCGAAAGCGGATTTAGGACTGTTGCGCCACACACTGTGATGTCGGCTTTTCATGGCCTTGCCTTCCATATAAAGACCCTCCTCGTTGGGATTGTCGTTATCCACAATCACTTCATGGTTCTGCCAGTCACGGTCTCGGGGAGTATAGACTACGGCACCGGCATTCTCAAGCATAGGGATGATGTAAGGAATGACGAAAGTCTGAGAAAACAAGTCCTCGGTGGTGCAGAACAGTCGTGGCCGTTGCCATTTCCACATTCCCTTCTCGGCGTCGTAGTAATTTCCGTGGCTTTGCCATAAGGCTATATGCTTGTTCTCCAGTCCTCGCTTGATGGTGTAGGGCTGGCTGGCGTTCTTCACCCACGGTTCTCCCTTGTACGCAACCTTGCAGAGCCTCTCTTCCGCCTTCTTGCCTTTCCTCATCGCATTTGGCACCAATTGCTCGATGGGCAGTCCGTCGGCAACCACCACCATACGATAATTTTTCTCCTTGTAGGGTGCGACAAGTGTTCGGAGGCTGTCGTAGATGGAACTGACAATAGCGTCGGTGAACTGCTGTTCAGGAAAACCTCCACCCACAACCATACGGATGGTTCGCGCATCGTCGTCTATACTGCAACTGGTTAATGACGAGGGCCTGATACTGGCCTCCGTAGTGGTGTAACGCAGGAAGAACGCCGAAATCTTTTTCCTGAGGTCGGGATTGTCGGCCGGACTCGAATAAGCCTGCAAGCAGGAAAGAATAAAAAGGGTAAGGATGGGAAATAAACGATGACGAATCATAGTAGTGGGGATTAACTGGTGATATCTATGTGTTTTCTCCTTGAAGGTGATGGCTTTTAATAACTGAAGTTCACATGCTGATAGCCGATGAGTTTGTCATAGCGCTCGCCGAAAGGCCGATGATAGACGAGGACTGAATACTCGTTCTCCGTCTGGTAGAAGTTGCCTTCGGTTTCAGCGGTTCGTCCTACGGCCTCTCCGTCTGGCACGAACAGGTACTGGTAGTTGTACGACCCTTGCTTCAGAGGCAAGACAGCCTCGTAACAGTGGTCGATGGGGTTGTATGTCATCCGATAAGCCTCGTCGAACTGGTAGTTGGTGAGGTTGCCGTTGATATAAACTTCACCATTGCCCAGGAGTGGGGTGTCAAGGGTGAAATGGGTATAGAAATAATCGCTTTCGGTCTCGCTCTCCACATTGTCGCCGTTACGCACATAATAGAGTCCGTTCTGGTCGCGGTCGAAGATATAGTTGCGGCGTGGACGGTCGGTGAAGAGTGTGGCATGGTAATAAGGTTCGAAATAATCCATCTCCTCCACATTCATCGTCGGTTGGTATTCATCGAGTATCTCGAAGCGGCGGTATTCGTTGCCTGCAGGGAAAATCAACTGCCGGTTGTGGTTGAACACCAGTTGATTGGAACGCAGGTAGGTGGGTCGGAGGTTTTCCACACGATTGTCAGGGCGACGGTTCTGATAAACCACGGGTTTGAACTCGTCAACAGGATTGATGACACGGTAGTTGGTGTAGTTGATGTTGAAGTTCACCTGCTGGTGCTTGGCATGGGTGTCGATGTCGGTGTTGGTCGTCACCTCCAAATCGATGCCGATTGAAGGTTCAAGCACACAGAAACAGGTCTCCAGAACAGGTTCGTCACCATCCCCGTCATCGTTATAGACTGTGACACGGTAGTTCCCACTGATGAGCAAATTCACGTCATCGTTGGGCAGGCGAAGCGTGTAATGGTTGTACTCCATCTGGGTGTTCATTGACTGTTCATAGTCGTCGATGCGGTTACTGCTGAAGCCTGTCATATACTCCGACTCCAGCAGTTCACTGCTGTTCCACGAGGCATCGCAATGAGTGATGGTGTAGGTGTAGTGCACATACGTGTGCTGCAAGTCGTCGAAACTGATTTCGATGAAGTTGCGGCTGCCGAGAAGCAGTATGGGGGCTGCGTCCCATTGGCCGCCAAGTGTGGTCTGCAGGGTCTTGATATTCTTCACGAAAATCTTGCTGTCCTGGGCGTTGGCTACAGCGATGGTAAAACAGGCCAGAAGCAGAATCCATGCTCTTGTCTTCATCGGAAAAACAGTCAAAAAGTTTACATTTTGAATTTCAGAACTTTGCCTCCATTTGCAGGCAAGTGGAGGTTGGTCAAGGCATCAGGTGCGAAAATAATGGTTTCTTTCCTGCCTGTGAGCAAGTCTACCGCATGGACTGTGTCCTTTTTAGGGACGATGCCGAAGTGCGGGAACAGATGTGCGGGTATCTTCACCGCAGTCTCAACATCTCCATCAGTAAAATTGGCCACCACAAGAATCCTCTCCTTGCCACTACTGCGCACAAAAGCATACTGACGGTTGGTGTCCATGAGCGGGTTGTCGTAATTGACATACATCACGTCGTAGAACAGTCCTTCGCGGATGGCAGCCTCCTCATTGCACAGGTTCAGCACACGCTGATAGAAGGCCTGGAGTTCTTTCTCCTCCTGAGTCATCAACTGTCCGTCAAACTTGCCGTTATTGCGCCAGCGACGGATGCTGTCGATAGTCCAGTAATCGAAGATGGTTGTCCTTCCATCCCTTCCGCTGAAACCTTCCTGATCCATTCCGCGCTCACCCAGTTCCTGACCGAAATAGAGCATGAACGGATTGGTCTGCATCAGTGCCGACACCAGCAAGGCAGCCTTTCCTCGTTCTGCTTGGCCGGCGAAGAAGTCGGAGGCCAGACGCTGCTCATCATGGTTCTCAAGGAAATTAAGCATTCTGGGCAAGATATCATCCACCTTCTGCCATGCGAATGTGATGTTGGAAGCGGAACCACCGCAAACCACGTCGCGTATTGTATCGTACATGCCCACTTTGTCGTAGAGGTAGTCGAAATGGCCGTTGAAGATGTAATTGCGGTACTCATTGGGGTTATAAACCTCGGCGATGAAGTCAATCTGAGGATAAACGGCCTTCACTTGAGGAATAGCCCATCCCCAGAACTCGCAAGGCACCATCTCCGCCATATCGCATCGGAAAGCGTCAACACCTTTCGAAGCCCAGAAGAGGAGGATATGGGTCATCTTCTTCCATGTGTCTGGCACTGGGTCGAAATGCCGGGTGCCATTGCTGTAATCCACCCCATAGTTGAGTTTCACTGTCTCATACCAGTCATTGCGCGAGGGGTTGGCCGTGAAGCAGTCATTGCCTGTTGCCTTGGCTGGATACTCGTCGTAGGCCTGTCCATAACTGCCGGAATCATCCACTGGAGGGATAAAAATCTGGCCTGGCAGGTAGTAGAAGTTGTTGCGCGGGTCGAAAGCCTTCGATTTGTCGTCTTCGGCACCAAGGTCAGCCACGCCTTCGGGACAAACGTCGGACTTATACTGACGAGCCACATGATTAGGCACAAAGTCGATGACGACTTTCAGCCCAGCATTATGGGTGCGACGGACAAGGTTCTCGAAATCCTTCATACGCTCACTTGGATTCTTCGCCAGGTCTGGATCGACATCATAATAGTCCTTGATGGCGTATGGACTGCCAGCCCTGCCTTTCACCACTTGGTCATTGTCACGAGCGATGCCGAAGTCCGAGTAATCGGTCTGCTGGGCATGCTCAATGATACCCGTGTACCAAATATGAGTAGCACCAAGGCTCTTGATTTGCTCAAGGGCCTTGGTGGTGAAATCACTCATCAGTCCGCATCCGTTCTGCTCACGAGAACCTCCAGATACTGGACTTTTCTTATTGGCGCCGAACAAACGGGTCAGCACCTGATAGATAATAACCTTAGACATCAGGCTAAACTCTGAACGCCATTGACGCTGACGGCCTCGTTGCCTTTGGCAATCTTGGCAATCATACCTTGAAGAGCCTTGCCAGGACCGCACTCAGTGAATTCAGTGGCACCGTCGGCAATCATGGACTGCACTTCCTGTGTCCAGCGAACAGAGGCTGTGAGTTGGGCGATAAGGTTTTGCTTGATTTCTGCGGCATCGGTGTGGGCTTTGGCATCCACATTCTGATAAACTGGGCAGGAAGGAGTGTGGAACTCTGTAGCCTCGATGGCTTTCTGAAGTTCATCCTTGGCGGGCTGCATCAGTGGAGAGTGGAAAGCACCACCCACCTTCAGCGGCAGCGCACGCTTGGCACCAGCGGCCTTGAGTTTCTCACAAGCACTGTTCACGGCCTCGATGTTACCGGAAATCACAATTTGTCCCGGGCAGTTGTAGTTAGCGCCTACCACCACATTGTCGGGTTGGCTCACCTCAGCGCAAATCTGCTCTACAGTCTCGTCAGGAAGACCGATGATGGCGGCCATGGTCGATGGAGCGGCCTCGCAGGCTTTCTGCATGGCTGTAGCACGCTGGTAAACGAGTTTCAGACCGTCCTCGAAACTGAGTGCGCCTGCTGCTACCAATGCGGAGAACTCACCTAAGGAGTGACCAGCAGTCATGTCGGGCTTCAGTCCTAACACTTTGGCAAGAATCACAGAATGAAGGAATACTGCGGGCTGTGTCACCTTTGTCTGCTTCAGCTCCTCGTCTGTTCCTTCAAACATGATGTCGGTGATGCGGTAACCGAGAATCTCATTGGCTTTCTCAAACATTGCCTTGGCTTCTTCACTGCTCTCGTAGAGGTCTTTGCCCATACCAGTGAACTGGGCTCCCTGACCGGGAAATACAATTGCTTTCATTTGTTTTATATTTTTGTTTTGGTTTATTTTGAATGTTGTTGTTTTTCTATATATCGAAATACGGTAATACCGAAATATCGAAATACCGAAATATCAAAATATCGAAATAATGAAATTTAGTCCTTGGTGACCTTGATGTTGACCTTGAAGTCGTCGAAGTCGAATTCAGGACCATCGCTGTCCTCAATAGTGATGCTGTTGGCAAGCACCTGGCTGCTGATATAGTCGTAGAATGCTTCCACAGCAGCACGAACAGCAGGATTGTCGCTCACCTTTACTGCAATACGGTCGGTGATTTCGAAACCTGAGTCCTTGCGGAGCCCCTGGATACGCTTCACGATTTCTCGTGCCACTCCCTCGTTCTTCAACTCAAGTGTGATGGTGATGTCAAGAGCCACAGTGAGTGTGCCATCGTTCATCACGGTCCATCCTGGGATGTCCTCGCTGATGATATCAACATCCGCACGTTCAATCAAAGCGTCCTGACCGTCGGCTTGCAAGGTAATCTGGCCCTCACGCTCGAGTTGGGCGATTTGCTCTTGGGTCATGCCATCGACAGCATTCGACACTGCTTTCATCAATTTGCCGAATTTCTTACCCATGACGCGGAAGTTGCACTTCACTTTCTTCACGAGCATGGTGCCACCCTCGATGAACTTCAGTTCCTTCACATTCACCTCATCGAGAATCAACTGCTTCATCTGGTCGATGCGCTCCTTCTGGAGTTCATCGGTCACTGGGATGGATATGCTCTGGAGTGGCTGGCGGACGATAATCTGTTCTTTCTTGCGGAGCGACAATACCATAGAGGTAACTTGCTGGGCCAGTTCCATGCGTTTCTCCAGTTCCTTGTCCTCGAATACCTCATTGTACTGAGGATATCTTGCAAGGTGAACTGATGCGGCATCCTCACGTTGAGTCACTGCCATGAGGTCTGTGTAGAGACGGTCGGCAAAGAATGGCGATACAGGCGCGATAAGTTTGGACAATGTCTCCAAGCAGATGTAGAGCGTCTGGTAAGCGGATAGTTTGTCCTGTGACATACTGCTGCCCCAGAAACGCTTACGGTTCAAGCGAACAAACCAGTTGGAGAGGTTGTCCACCACAAAAGTCTGAATAGCACGTCCAGCCTTGGTGGGTTCATAATCATCGAAACTCTCGGTCACAAACTTCACGAGTGTGTTGAGTTCCGAGAGAATCCAGCGGTCGATTTCAGGCCTTTCCTTGTAAGGCACCATGGGTTCTGAACAGTCGAAACCATCGACATTGGCATACATGGTGAAGAAAGAATAGGTCTGGAATAACTTACCGAAGAACGAACGAACCACATCCCCTACCCCGGCATGGTCGAAGAGCAGGTTATCCCAAGGCTGAGAGTTGGTAATCATATACCAACGAACGGCATCGCTGCCATACTGTTCGATAGCCTGGAAAGGGTCAACGGTGTTGCCAAGGTGTTTCGACATCTTCACACCCTTGCTATCGAGTACAAGTCCATTGGAGATGACAGCCTTGAATGCCACACTGTCGAAAATCATCGTACCGAGGGCATGAAGGGTGAAGAACCATCCGCGTGTCTGGTCGACACCTTCGGCGATAAAGTCAGCGGGATAGATGGTGCGCTTGTCAAACTCCTCTTTGTTCTCGAAAGGATAATGAATCTGTGCGTAAGGCATGGCTCCGGAGTCGAACCATACATCGATGAGGTCGGTTTCGCGACGAAGCACATGACCACTTTCAGAAACAAGCAGGATGTCGTCCACGTAAGGACGGTGCAAGTCAATGCGGTCGTAGTTCTCCTGGCTGTAGTCGCCTGGCACGAAGCCTTTGTCCTTCAATGGATTGCTTGCCATCACACCTGCGGCAACAGCCTTCTCAATCTCTGTATAAAGTTCTTCCAAACTGCCAATGCACAGTTCCTCGCGTGTGTCTTTGTTGCGCCAGATGGGCAGCGGAGTACCCCAATAACGGCTACGACTGAGGTTCCAGTCGTTGAGGTTCTCGAGCCATTTTCCGAAACGACCTGTACCTGTCGATTCGGGTTTCCACTTGATGGTCTTGTTGAGTTCGGACATGCGTTCCTTGCAGGCAGTCGAACGGATGAACCAACTGTCGAGCGGATAATAAAGCACAGGTTTCTCTGTGCGCCAGCAGTGGGGATAGTTGTGCACATGCTTCTCTATCTTCAGCGCTGTGCCTTCCATCTTCATCTCAAGACTCATCACGATGTTGAGGTCCTCGTCCTTGTTGGCGGCTTTCTCGTCGAATTTACCATCAACATTGTACTTGGGCGAATAAGCGTTCTTCACGTAGTCGCCTGCATGACGGCTATAGCCATCAAGGTTCACGCAACGCTCCACAAATACCTCGTCGAGTTCATCGACCTCATAGTATTTGCCTGTCAAATCCACCATCGGACGTGTCTCTCCCTGTTTGTTAATCATATAAACAGGAGGCACACAGGCGGCCTTGGCCACACGGGCGTCGTCCGCACCAAAGGTGTTGGCGATATGCACGATACCGGCTCCGTCCTCTGTGGTGACATAGTCGCCAGGAATAACCCTGAACGCGCATTCGCTCATCTCCACAAACTGGTCGCCGTTGCCTGCGGTGAACACCTTGTCGGGATGCTGTGCTGCATAGTCCTTGGCATAGTCTGGGGTCAGAGCGTCGAGTTTCTCAACAGGTTTCACCCAAGGCATCAGTTGGGTGTAGTGCATGCCAATGAGTTCTTTGCCTGTGTATTCGGCTACCACCTTATATGGCACCACCTTGTCGCCTTGCTTATACTGGTCGAGGGGCAACTCTGCACCTTCGGCCTTGAAATAGGCGGCCACTCTGTCCTTGGCCATCACCACGGTGATGGGGTTGCCGTTGTAGGGATTGTAGGTCTGCAAGGCCACATACACAATCTTCTCTCCCACGCAAAGCGATGTGTTGGAAGGCAGGGTCCATGGTGTGGTTGTCCAAGCGGCGAAACAAGGTTCTCCCCACTCCGCCATCTCAGGCTTGGGGTCGAGGATGTGGAACAAGGCGGTCACAGTGGTGTCTTTGACATCGCGATAGCAACCAGGAAGGTTCAGTTCGTGGCTGCTCAGTCCTGTTCCTGCTGCTGGCGAATAGGGCTGAATGGTATAACCTTTATATAATAAGCCTTTGTCGTAAAGTTGACGCAGCAGATACCAAAGGGTTTCGATGTATTTGTTGTCATAAGTGATGTAAGGATGCTCCAAGTCCACCCAGTAACCCATCCTACGGCTCAAGTCGGTCCATTCCGAGGTGTACATCATCACATTGGTGCGGCACTTGTGGTTGTATTCCTCAATCGAGATTTTCTTGCCGATGTCTTCCTTTGTGATGCCGAGTTCTTTCTCCACGCCCAGTTCTACGGGCAGTCCATGGGTGTCCCATCCTGCCTTTCGCTTCACTTGGAAGCCCTGCATGGTCTTGTAGCGGCAGATGGTGTCCTTAAGCGTGCGCGCCATCACATGGTGGATGCCTGGGTGCCCGTTGGCAGAAGGTGGACCTTCATAAAACACGAACGAAGGATAACCCTCCCTTTCACTCATGCTTCTGTGGAAGGCATCCTTGGCATCCCATTCTTCAAGCACTTCCTTATTCACCTGAGAGAGGTTGAGTTTAGTGCGTTCTGCGAATTTCTTTGCCATTGTTTTCTCTTTGTGTCTATTGTTTTTTTGTGATTATTTCCTTGAGATTATTTCAGTTTGATATTATCGAGATGCTGTTCTTTGTTGCAGTAGTGGCATTTCAGAATACCAGCCTCCTTGTCGATGACATGGAAAACGGTGTGCATGGGTTCGTTGTTGGTGATGCAGACAGGATTGGCGCATTTCACCACGTCAGTCAGGGTGTCGGGCAAATCAACAGTCTTCTTCTCCACCACCTTGTAGTCACGGATGATACTGAGGTGTACATTGGGGCAGACAACAGACAGCCGGCTGATTTCCTCGTCGGTGAAGAAATGGCCTGCAACCTTGATAAGTCCTTTCCGTCCAATCTTCTTGCTGGGAAAGTTGTTGCCGATGCTCACCGAGTCGGTGCATTTGTCGAGTTGCAGCAACTTCACCACCTCGAACAGTTTCTCTGTGGGTATATGGTCGATGACAGTGCCGTTCTCAAGGGCCGCCACCTGTAATTCCTTATGTTCGCTCATTTTATTATCGTTTTGTCGTTTTTAATGTCTTCAAGTGTGATGCCAAGCACGTCGCAAATGAGTGCTTCACGGGCGAAAAGTCCGTTGTGGGCCTGCTCGAAGTAGTAAGCGTGCTTGCTGTCATCGACAGCGTACTCAATCTCATTCACTCTGGGAAGCGGATGGAGGATTTTCATGTTGTCTTTGCACTTGCCAAGCATGTCGGCTCGCAGAATGTAAGCGTCTTTCACGCGTTCGTACTCCATAAGGTCAGTGAAACGCTCACGTTGCACGCGCGTCATATATAATATGTCGGCGTCAGCAATGGTATCTTCCGTGAAATCGGTCTGCTCCACATACTTGATGCCGTTCTTCACACAGTACTCCTTGTATTCATCGGGCATCTCCAGTTCTTTCGGAGCAATGAAATGAAACTCGGAGTTGTACTTGCGCATGGTCATCAACAGCGAATGAACGGTGCGTCCATACTTCAGGTCACCCACCATATATATCTTCAAGTTCTCAAGCGTTCCCTGGGTCTTGTAGATGGAATAGAGGTCGAGCATAGTCTGGGAAGGGTGAAGGTTGCTACCGTCACCAGCATTGATGATAGGCACATCTGTCACCTCGCTGGCATATTGCGCTGCCCCCTCCAGTTTATGGCGCATCACTATCACGTCGGCGTAGTTGCTTACCATCTTGATGGTGTCTTTCAAGGTCTCGCCCTTAGTGCTACTTGTCGCCTTGGGGTCAGCAAAGCCTATCACACGTGCCCCAAGCCTGTTGGCGGCGGTTTCAAAACTCAGTCGGGTACGGGTGGAAGGCTCGAAAAACAATGTGGCTACCACCTTGCCCTTGAGAATGTCACGGTTAGGACATTTCTCGAACTCTCCTGCCATGTCAAGGAGATTCTGCAATTTCTCCCGTGTGTAGTCGGCAATGGAAACAATACTTCTGTTAGCCATAGTTTGATATCTCTGAAATAAATGTTACGCTTAGACTGTTTGAAAGTTCTAATCTGCAAAGTTACGATTTTTTTTGCAATCCACTACACACCACACCCAAAATAATGTTTTTTCTTCTATTTCTTACATGCTTTCCTCTGCTTTTCGCTCGTTTATTCGTAACTTTGCCTGCGGCGACGGAGAAAGCTCATATTCGGGGCTGTTTTTTGATACGATGAAGTGATGGTTGAATACAAAAAGTCGCTAAACATCATCCTGATGGAGAGGAACAAGGAAATTTATAAGGTAACCATCGTAGGGGCAGTGGTGAACACCGTCCTGTTGCTTTTCAAATTCGTGGCGGGTATAGTGGGCCACAGTGCCGCGATGGTGGCCGATGCTGTCCACTCGCTCAGCGATTTCGTGACCGACGTGATTGTGCTCGTCTTCGTCCGTATCAGCAGCAAACCCAAGGACAAGTCGCACGACTACGGACACGGCAAGTACGAAACGCTGGCCATGACCATCATCGGCTTGGCACTGTTTGCCGTGTCGATAGGAATCATCTATAACGGTGTGGTGAAAATCACTGCTTGGTGGAATGGCCATCATTTGGAGTCACCCGGTATGCTGGCGCTTTGGGCCGCACTTTTGTCTGTGGTGATGAAAGAGGCTGTGTTCCGTTACTCGATGGTGAAGGCACGCCAACTCAACTCGCAAGCCGTGAAAGCCAATGCATGGCACCACCGCAGCGACGCTCTCTCGTCTATCGGTACGTCAGTGGGCATTGGCAGTGCCATTTTCCTTGGCGAGAAATGGACGGTGCTCGACCCTGTGGCATCTGTCATCGTCGGTGTGTTCATCGTGAAAGTATCGTTCCAACTGCTGCGCAACGGAATAGGCGACCTGATGGAACAGTCCCTACCCGACGAGTTGGAAGCGGAAATGCTGCAAATCGCAGGGTCTGTGTCTGGTGTGACCCAACCCCACGACCTGCGTACACGACGCATCGGCAATCACTACGCCATCGAACTGCACATCCTCGTCGATGGCGACATGTCCTTGCGCGAGGCGCACGACAAGGCGTCGGAGGTGGAAGAACTGCTCAGGCACCACTACGGCACCGACACCCACGTTGTCGTCCATGTAGAGCCGATTTAGGGCTCAACAGCCCCTGTATCTCTCCAAGAAAACTACGGATAATCATCAATCACTAACATATCCTAAAAACAATGAAAAAAACAATTGTTACATGTCTGGCCATGCTGTGCATGACAATGGCTACAGAGGCCCAGCAAATCAAGAGTCCTGACGGAAAAGTGACTGTGAACCTTGAACTCACTGATGGCGGCAAGCCCTGCTATCGGGTGAGTTACCAAGAACAGGAAGTCGTCACCAACAGTCCACTCGGCTTAACCACCAACATTGGTGACTTCACACAAGGACTGGAACTGAAGGAGACAGTGCAAAACAAAGTATCCCAATCCTACGACCTCCGCAACATCAAGCAGAGCCACATTGACTACGAGGCCACTGAAGCCGTAGCCACCTTTACCCGACAAGGCAACCCCGTGATGGACATCATCTTCCGCGTGAGCAACCGAGACGTAGCATACCGCTACAAAATCTACCCGGGAAGGAGAGACACCCGCGTCTGCGTGGTGGAGAGCGAGGCCAGCAGTTTCGTGATGCCAGAAGGCACCACAACCTTTCTCTGCCCACAGTCAAAGCCCATGGGCGGATTCGCTCGCACCTCCCCCAGTTACGAGACTTCATACACCCTCGACGAAGCCGTAGGCAAGAACGGATGGGGAGAGGGCTACACCTTCCCATGCTTGTTCAAGACACCCCAGGACCAATGGGTGCTTATCAGTGAGACTGGTACTGACGGGAACTATGTGGGCTGCCGTCTGCTCAACGAACAGGGAGGCAAATACCGCATTGGATTCCCACAGCCAGGTGAACTCAACGGCGCAGGCTCCACCACTGCCGCCATCGCACTGCCCGGGTTCACACCTTGGCGCACCATCACCGTCGGCCCTCTGTCCAACATCGTGGAAACCACAGTTCCTTTCGACCTCGTGGAACCTAAATACAAAGCCTCGCAGGACTACATCTACGGCAAGGGTTCATGGTCATGGATTATCGGCATGGACAACAGTTGCAACTACGACGAGCAGAAACGCTATATCGATTTCTCTGCCGCCATGGGTTACCAGAGTGTGCTCATCGACGCTTTCTGGGACCGACAGATTGGATACGACCGCATCGCCGAACTTGCCCGCTACGGACGCGAGAAAGGGGTTGGACTCTTCCTCTGGTACAACAGCAACGGCGCATGGAACGACGCGCCTCAGACACCCATCGGCAAGATGAACAACGCACGCATACGCCGCCAGGAGATGAAGTGGATGCACGACAACGGCATACGCGGCATCAAGGTCGATTTCTTCGGAGGCGACAAACAACCGATGATGCAACTTTATGAGGACATCCTCGCCGATGCCAACGACTTCGGACTGCTCGTCATCTTCCACGGTTGCACACTGCCTCGTGGGTGGGAACGCATGTATCCCAACTATGCCGCCTCTGAGGCTGTGCTGGCATCCGAGAACCTTCACTTCGGACAAGGAGCGTGCGATGCAGAGGCCCACAATGCCTGCATCCATGCTTTCATCCGCAACACAGTGGGTTCGATGGACTTTGGTGGCTCCACCCTCAACAAGTTCTACAACGCCGACAACCAGCATGGCACTGTCCGCAAGACCAGCGATGTCTATGCGCTGGCCACAGCCGTGCTATTCCAGAGTGCGGTACAACACTTTGCCCTCGCACCCAACAACCTGACCGACGCTCCCTCATGGGCCATTGATTTCATGAAGCAGGTACCTACCACATGGGACGAGGTGAAGTTCATCGACGGCTATCCAGGCAAGTATGTCATCATGGCTCGTCGCAGCGGTGACAAGTGGTACGTTGTGGGCATCAATGCCGAACAGCAACCACTGAAGAAAACCATCACCCTGCCGATGTTCGCCAAAGACACTCAACTTCAAGTCTATAGCGACGACGCCCAACTCCAAGGGAGTGTCAAGACAGTGAAGCAGAACAAGAAACTGCAGATGACCATCACCATCCCCTGCAACGGAGGATTAGTCATTATGCAATAGCGTCTTAGAGCATAAAATTCGACCTCATGACATTTTATCCGCGGAGCATGATACTGTTTCGCGGATTTTTGTTTATTTTTGCATTCTAAACCTCAAACTGACAACCAACTAAAACAATTGATATGATTAAACATCTGTTACTAACCTTAGGTATAGTGGCTGCATCCGTTTCGTTGCAGGCACAGAATTACGGAACCTACCTCACCACAGGACGCGGTTTCACAGAAGTGACGAGTGTCAGCGGAATCGAGGCAACACCCGACAACTGCTACATCCTCTGTTCCGCCGAGAACACAGGCTTCATCGTAGGTGTCGGAACCTACGAGGCCAAGCCCGATTGGGCCAGCGGGGAGACGAAGGCCCTGCGCTACATCAGCGCAGCCACCGACCCCGTGCTCAACCTCTCCAACTTCTTCACCATCGAGCAGAGCGGTGGCCACATCGGACTGAGGAACTTGGTCTATAACTCCGACCTCTTCCAGACACACGACAACGCCGGATACATGTATGTCAACACTTTTACCGACAAGAACCTCGATGAGTGGAGTTACCTCACACCGACCTTCCAGAACGGTTACTGGCTCTTCGAGAGTGGCAAATACCCCATGTCCTCAAACAACTGGGCCTGCGGCTATCTTGGTCCTTGGAACAAAACTGTGGATGCCGGTGAGCCCATCGCACTCAACCGCAGGAACACGGAAGGCGACGAGGCCGGACACTACCGCCTCTTCCGCATCGCAAAAAATGACCTGATGACTGAGTGGGGCGCTTTGTGGCAGGCCGCATCGGCTTCCAAACTGATCGACGCTACTTGGATGATCACCAACCCCTCTTTCGAAACTGGCGATGAAAGAGGATGGACGCTCAACGGTAAAGACCCCAACGGCAACGACGAATTCAAGACGAGAGACTACTCGATGTCGAACCGTGACGGAGCGTTCTTGATGAATGCCTACCAGTGGTGGGCTGCCTCCCTCTCGGTCAGCCAGACCGTCAGTCATGTCCCAAGCGGTAAATACGAACTGTCGGGAGTGGTTGCCACTTGGGCAAACCGCACCGTGACCTTCACTGGCAACGGAACAACAGCCACCGTCAATGGCATCGACGACCAGACGGGCATCCCTGTAACCATCGACGTCACTGTCGGCATCAATGAAAAACTTGTCATCAACGTCGGCAGTACAGGACAGTGGTGGCTGGATGGTCATACTGACGAAATACAGACTTTCTTCAAAGTCGATAACTTTCAGCTCAAGTGCAAAACGCTCTACATGAACGCTTTGGCCTTGCCACTGCCCAACGACAACACCACCCAGTTGCTCCCTGGCATCTGGTATTACTACGACTGTGAGTACTTAACCAATTACCAACTTATTGGCAACATCAACGGCATGGTCTATAGTACCGACGGTGAAAAAACACTCGCATCCGTCTCCACGGCATCTGTTGCACGACAAATGACTCTTGAGAAAGGACGCTACTATTTCAAGACCACACAAAGCAATGTCACGCTACAAATCTTACCTGAACGGCAAGTGGAGGAAACTGGTACTTTCACGGCTGTTGCCCTCAATGTGGATGGACTGCCAAAAGAATTAAACTTCGTAGTGTATAACTACGAACTCAATCCCGACGGTCCAGGGCCTGAAGGCACCAAACTCATCAGCCAATATTTGGCATCGAAAGGATACGACTTCGTTGGCTGTAGCGAGGATTTCAACTATAACGGTAACTTAATGTCATCGCTCAGCAATGACTATAATTGTGGCAAGGTACGTGCCACTCTCAGTGTCGAGGGCTTGTCTCTTTCCACGATGTTGAATGGCTTCCGCTTTGACACGGACGGACTCAACCTCATTTGGAAAAAAAGCACAGTAACTGCCGCGAACGAGACATGGACCCAATGGAACAGCATGGAGTCTACCGACGGCAACCAGTACGTGAAGAAGGGCTACCGCCATTATGACATGACCTTCCAAGGCGTGGACTTCGATGTCTATATCCTCCACATGGACGCCGGCGACACTAATGCCACTAATTCACGCCATGCGCAATGGCGACAACTGGCCGACGCCATCAACAACACCGACCTATCCCGTCCTAAACTCGTCATCGGCGACACCAATAGCCGATGGACACGAGAGGACATCACAGCCAACTTCATGAACCAACTCAACACCAACCTCAAAGCATCCGATGTCTGGGTGGAATTCTACCGCAACGGCATCTATCCCACCACTGACATGGCTGCCCTCACCGATGATGTCATTCCCGAGAACTACTCCAACTACGAGATTGTGGATAAGATTATTTACATCAACCCAACTACTGTCAATACGCCACAGCTCGTGCCACTCAACTTCCGCATCGAACAAGACTACACATACGGCAAAGTGAATGGCACAACCGACACCACACCGCTCGGCGACCACCGTCCCGTCGTCGTAGAGTTCAAAATCTTGAAAGCCGGTGAAGTGACACCCGTCGAGATTGTCCTGCCTAACGACGGAACCAACAACCATAAGATTGTTGAAGAGGCTGACGAGGCGCTTGCCAATGTCACTCTCAGCGGACGCACGCTCTACAAGGACAACTCCTGGAACACCATCTGCCTGCCCTTCAGCATGACGGCAAACCAGGTGAACACTCAACTGGCACCAACAGCGCTGATGACACTCACTTCCACCGATTACAACCCCTCCACTTACACGCTGACAATGAACTTCGCTGACGCCACTGAAATCCAAGCCGGTAAGCCATACATCGTGAAGTGGAGCCAAGGCAACAACTCAGTGGACCCAGTCTTCTCTGGTGTCACCATCAACAACACGTTGTTACCTGTCGAAAAAACCTACGCCGACTTTATTGGCACTTACACTCCTATCATTTTAGAG
Organism: uncultured Bacteroidales bacterium; assembly: GCA_902773225.1. Classification (GTDB taxonomy): domain Bacteria; phylum Bacteroidota; class Bacteroidia; order Bacteroidales; family Bacteroidaceae; genus RUG11857. The sequence continues at coordinate 2,088 of CACYEC010000455.1, read as the reverse complement.
GCTGGTGACAAGTCGGTTTTGTATCTTGGAGCCAGCAACACACTCTATTATCCCAACGCAGACAACATCACCATCGGTGCGTGCCATGCCTACTTCACGCTGAATGAGAATCTCTATGGTGGCGAACCAGTCAACCAAGTCAACACCTTTGTGCTCAACTTCGGCGACAGTGTTTCTGGTATCGAAAATGTTCAATGGTCAACGGACAACGGTCAATGGTACACCATCAACGGCGTAAAACTTCAGTCCAAGCCTACAGAAAGAGGACTCTACATCCACGGCAAGAACAAAGTACTCATCAAATAGCCCAATACTACCCTTAGGGCCGAAAAGCAGTAAAACGGGAATGGCAAACCATTCCCGTTTTTTATGTCATTCCAGACTATAGTTTTTTTAATTTTTGGGAGCGTCTTTTGAGTTCAAAAGAATGCCCTCTCGCTATCCCGTTCAATCGGAATATCTTTATAATAATGTATTTCCACAGAATTTGTTGGGTTGAATAGCATATAATTAGGAAAAATGTGCTAATTTTGCAGATTGGAGTACAGTTGTTTACAACTCTTTCTTGCCGGCAAAGCATCTTCAATCCAAGACACGAACCTGCCAATTCAAGAAAAGTATTACTTTAACAAAACAATAAAACAATCTGAATAACAACAATTAATAAATATTACACACAAAACAGATGAAGACTGAAAAAAGCACCATTATGGGTTTCGTTCTGATGGCATTGGTTGTATTCGCTTTCATGATGTACGACAGCCACAGGATGAAAGAGAATGCCATTGCCCAGCAAGAGAACGCCATTGTGGAAGCTGCCGAGCAAGAGCAGAGAGAGGCACAAGAAGCCAAGGAAGCGAAAGAGAAAGCCGCCAAACTCCTCGAACAGCAGACCGACACCCTCAACCCCCTCTTCCAGGCCAGCGCCAAGAACGAAGGCACCACAGTCATCGAGAACGAGTTGCTCCGTCTCACCATCAACAACAAAGGCGGACAACTCTGCAAAGCCGAGCTGAAGGACAGCACCTACAAGACATGGGACAAGACCGCCCAAGTAGTGCTCTTCGACAACGACGACTCCAACCTCAAGTTTCTCTTCAATGGCAAGGAACACAATATCATCACCGACGAACTATACTTCACTCCCACCGAGCAAGACAAGGGCGCAGTGACCATGCGTTTACCTATTGCCAACGGTAGCATCGACTTCGCCTACTCGCTTGTGCCCGGTTCCTACCTGCTTCACCTCGACATACAAGCCAATGACCTGGAAGGTTTCTTCCCTGCCAAGACCGACAAGGTGGATATCATCTGGAACGAGAAGATGCGCCAGCAGGAGAAAGGTTTCTCCTTCGAAAACCAGCACAGCACCATCGAGTACCGTGAGGACGATAAAGACACAGAGGTACTCAGTTCGGGTGGCACAGACAAGGAAGAGACAGAGTTTGAGAAGGGTGTGTATTGGCTCGCTTTCAAGGACCAGTTCTTCAGTCAGGTGCTCATCGCCGACAAGGCTTTCAAAATCGACAAACTGAGTTCTGTACAGTCAGAGCGCGAGTCGGGCTACATCAAGACCTACGACGCAGAATTCAGCGCCAATTTCGACCCAACAGGCAAGGATCCCACCAATCTCAACTTTTACCTCGGTCCCAACAGATTCAACACGCTCAAGGAGAACGAGGCCATCCTCTACGACAACAACACCGCCGGCATCACCAAGGACCGCGACCTCGACTTGCAGTCGCTCGTCTATCTGGGCTGGCCGCTCATCCGCTATATCAACCGTTTCTTCTTCGTTTATCTCTTCGACTGGATGACCCGTTTGGGACTCAACATGGGTATCGTGTTGCTTCTGCTCACCATCGTCATCAAGTTCCTCGTCTATCCGCTGATGAAGAAGAGTTACCTCTCCAGCGCCAACATGAGGGTGCTGAAGCCCAAGGTCGATGAAATCAACAAGAAATACCCCAAGAAGGAGGACGCCATGAAGAAACAGCAGGAGGTGATGCAGCTCTACAGCAAATACGGCGTGTCGCCTATGGGTGGTTGTCTGCCAATGCTCATCCAGATGCCTATCTGGATTGCGCT
>CACYEC010000454.1 GCA_902773225.1 uncultured Bacteroidales bacterium | reverse complement strand
TATCTTGTCAAGATAACTTTGTCTAACAATTGCTTTCATATCTTTTATAGATGAAATTTGCTGCAAAGATAATAATTTTATCTTTTATAAAAGACAAAACTTTGTACTTTTTGGGATTTGTTTTGTATAATTTGCATAATTACCCCCCCCAATGGCTGTTGAGTTATGTAATAATATGGCGCAATCTCGACTTTTTTGCCAGATTGCGCCAATTTATAACTTATTTTGATGCTTCTGCCATAAGTGCCGCACGTTCCTCCTCGCTCATAGCTTTAAGTATTTTGAGCAAATCTTCCGTGCTATTAACGGTTACACCTACTTATGGATGATTCATATGACTTTAACATATATCAAAGGCGTTTCCCGCCAAATTCACGCATTGAACTACCTTGTCAATCAGACTCCTAAGCAATAGAAAAAGCATCGAAAATGCTGTATGTGGCTCAATCAGGAACACGACATCTCTATTCAATGGCTTGACGGAGAATCTTGATGTTATGCTCATAATCGTCCACCTTTCCTTTGAAAATAGACGATTTCCCTGCCACGAAAATACTGGCGCCTATTTCTCGCAATCTTCTGCCATGTTCAGGTGTGATGTTGCCATCCACTTCCACAATGATGTCCTCGCGTTGGGCTTGCTTGAGCATATTAACCAATTTCTCAGCCTTTTTCATAGTGGACTGTATCATCTTCTGCCCTGCAAACCCAGGATTGACCATGAGCAAGTTGATACCGTCGATATAATCCAGCACTTCCTCCAAAACCCCTATAGGTGTAGCAGGATTGATGGCCAGGAACCTTTGACACCCATAGGGTTGCAACCAGTCCAAAACCCTTTGTACTTGGAAAGAACTCTCGTAGTGAATGCTGACAATATCCGTTTCCTTGATGCCTATCCACTGTAATTTATATTCTGGGTCCTTAATCATCAGATGTATATCCAAAGGGATGCTCGTCAACTTGCGTAATCCACGTATGTAATCAACTCCTAATCCGAGATTTGGCACAAACGTTCCGTCCATGACATCGATATGAAGATGCTCCACACCATTACGTTCAAAAATCTGAATAGTTTCATACAAATCAACGAGGTCTGTACACATCATTGAAGCCGATATTTCTGCTTTCTCTTTCATATTCAGAGTTTTCTAATTAACTGATGAATGCAAAATTAGCAAATCTCAAAGAGATGTACAACCTTTTGTTGCAAAAAACACATGGTGCTACGATATTTTGAACTTGCTCTGCCCCTTCGGGAAACAATGGGTGAACTCTTTCGAAACCGAATTTCAAAAGAGCCACTTTAAAAGAACCACTTTAAAGTTGTTCGACTCGATAGTTAATTATTCCATACGGTCATGACCTTGCAATAAGGTTCACGATGTTTCAACATGATATCCAGTCCATCAGGCAATTGCTGTTGCAGGAATAGATGAGAGATTAGAGGGTCGACTGTCACCATGCCATTCTTTAGCGCTTCCACTGCATCAGTCCAGTCGGAAAGATACGTCCCATCATATGAAGAATTCCATGTGCCAGAAACACATAACTGCTTGCGGAGGATTCGCCAATACACATCTTGCTTGAGAAGAATATCGGATGCAGGATTTCCCATCAGTACAATTTTCCCTGATGGAACGGAAGCGGTTATGGCCTGTTGAATGGTTTGAGAGGTTCCAACTGCCTCCAGGACGATGTCGAACATTCCTGTGGAGTCGTTATTATCGCTGTTCAGATAATCCAACCCACAGTTTTCCACAAGACCTCGTTTCTGTTCATTCCTTCCTATCACCACAACTTGCCTTGCCCCCATGCTTTTCGCCCATTGAGCGGCACATATTCCAATCATCCCAGTTCCGACAATCCCCACTTTGCTTTTATCGGTGACACCAGCCATTTTCATGGCATGCAAGGCTACCGAAAGGGGTTCAAGCATTGCAGCATGTGTAAAAGGGATAGTGTTGTCAAGGACGACAAGATTCCATGTAGGCACAGCCACATATTCCGCGAAACCTCCATCCCGCCTTGACCCCAGGTAATCATAATGTTCGCACATCTCGTAATGCCGGTCGTGGCACTGCTGACATTCCCTACATGGTATCAAGGGGAAGACACCAACATGTTTGTGTATCAAATGCTCATCCTCACTTGCTCCTACCCGCTCGACAATGCCAGCGAACTCATGGCCTGGTATGGTGGGAAAATGATACGTACCTTTCACAAATATGCGCGGTATATCAGAACTGCATATACCAGCAGCCTTGACCTTGACAAGAGCCCAACCTTCAGGACAATCAGGTTGTTGAACCTCTTCGTATCGTAGGTCGTTTATTCCATGCAGAACGTATGCTTTCATCTTTTCTTGGAAATAATTTGTTGGAAATTCATCAAGTCGTCAGGAGTGGTGATTTTGAAATTCATCGGGTCCCCTTCCGTCATCACGCAATTCAATCCAGACTTGAACGCCAGTTCTGTACTACCTACAATCTTCATCAGTTCTTCAGTACTCATCTCCTCATGTGCCTTCAGGTATTTTCCAAAGCGGAAGGCTTCAGGAGCTTGTCCAGCCCAGAGACAAGAGCGATCCAACAGAGAATGGATATGTTTTCCATCTTTGCTAAAATAAGTAGTATCTTTCACTGGAATGGCAGGCATTACCCCATCCGCTTGCTTGCATCCTTCTATGCATCTGTCGATGAGTTCGTGGCTCACAAGTGGTCTTGCCGCATCATGGATAATGACAACATCAGAGTCATCCGCCCCTTGTTGCCGTGCTGCCTTGAGACCGTTGAAGATGGAGAACTGCCTTGTCGCTCCTGGGCGTGCAAAGAAGACAGTTTTTACGGTTTCCAACTTCTCCACTTGTTCCTTGACAAAGTCCTCCCATTCTTCGGCAACCACCACACCAACCATATCGACGTTTTGGTTGGAAGTGAAGGTATCCAGACAATAACTGACAACAGGTTGGTTGTCCACCAAAATATATTGCTTAGGCACATCGGCCCCCATCCTGTTGCCAACCCCTCCTGATAATATTATCGCTATATTCATTCTTACACAGATTAAAAACGAGTAACCGTCATTTCAAATGCAATGCCTTCAGCAGTTTTTCCCTTCGTCCTCTTATACGCTCCTGACGTAGTTCTGGCAAAAACTCTGTATAAGAGCGTTCTGTATCCAGAACGACAAATCCGCTGTGCATCATGGGTTGTTTTGCTGGTTTCATGTAGTCGCCAAACTGCCGGGTAAGGATTTCATGATACCCATTGGGCACGGGCATCATCATGTCTTCGAACGGAACTTTAGTGATGCCTTCCATGAGGTGTTTGCTGCGTCGGTGTCTCTCGAATGGCGCCCAGGTGAAAGCCATGGAACATACTTCCTCCGTACCCTCGTCATCCACAGCTCTGAAACAGTCTTCATATTTTGCGAAATCCTTGCTCAAGTCTGAGAAACGTTTTCTGACCACATCTTTGAATACACTGAACAACCACTTGGGACTGAACGTCACCATGTGAAAAGAAGCATACGACACCCTGTCAAGCGCCTTCTTCATCGGTTCAGTCTTTCTCCTTAACTGTTCGATTCCCTCCTTCGTGGCAGGTACAGTGTCAAGAACAAAAATATCCACGAAAATACCTTGATGGAAATCCTGGAAAATGTCTTCAGCCAAGATAGCGGCCGTATTGTCCAATCTGACTTGCGCATGGCCGTGGGTGTAGTTTTTATCGGTGTACGCGCATTGGAAGAAGTAGGGTGCAGTGAATTCCTTTGGAGCCACTTCCACCAATTTGTCGTAGTCCTTACGCAGCATTTCCAGATCGATGTCGTCGTCCCAAGGTATAAATCCTTTCTCTCTCAAAGCCCCAATGCTGGTGCCGCCACAAGAAACAATAGGAAGTCCATATTTATCGCAGACCTCGAATATTTTCTTGGCGATTTTCATTTCGAGCGCCCATACTTTTTTCATGTCGGCGGTAATGGTATAACCATTGCGGACTTCTTCGTTCATGTTCATAAGCACTCAGTTTTTCTTAAATAATTTTTTTATGTCCAAAATCAGTTTTGTGGTGCGTTTCCATCCTAAGACCCGATACAAGACTCCAAAATGATGATTCTCATATTTCAACCATTTCAGCCCCATATCCTCAAACTTCTTCTGAATGATGTTAATGATAGGGTAATACGCCTCAAACCTGTTGAAAATCCTATAACTCAAGTAATTGCTACATATTTCACGCGTCTGCTCATCGTCACGATAATCCAGCACAGTCTTTGCTATTCCGAAATGTATGTCCAAATCGGATTTCTGGTTATCGACGTTAACATTTTCGTGGAGATGTTGACCGTCATTGAGTATTCTCCATACAGCATATTCATCACTGACAAATTTCACCTTTTGCGAAAAGGACAGCGCCTTAACCACAAACTCAACGTCTTCGCTGATGCTGTGCTCTTCGTTCCATCCATTCGCTTTCACTATCACCTCGCGAGGAAAAAGGAACACAGGCGGCTGGATATTATTATAGGTCTTTGTTTTCAAGGCATCTATCACATAGTCCATAGCATGCTGATAGTCGTCAGTCAGATAGGTGGGAACTGTTTTGGGTGGAATGGGGGGATTATAAATCTGCAACGTGCAGTAAGCAACAGTGCTGCCTGCACCGTCCTCCTCAAGCACTCTTGCCACTTGTTTCTCAATCAATTCCGGCGTGAAGAAGTCGTCAGCATCGAGGTACTTGATGTAATCTCCGTGGGCCTGTATGAAAGCATAGTTTCTCGCTGAAGAGACTCCCTTCTTGGGATTCTTGAAAACATGGACACGTTCCCCCTCAAAAGACTTTGCGATATGGTATGATTGGTCGGTAGAATGGTCATCGACAACAATGATTTCAATATTCGTATATGATTGCTGCAAACACCTGCGTATAGTCTCGGCAATGAGTTTTTCCTCATTGTAAAGTGGAATAAGGACTGATACCAGTGGTAAATTCATGTCGTAAATCATTTACTAACAATTTGCTTTTATGTTTATCAACAGTCGAGGCGGAATTGTAATCTTCAGTGAATCCAAATTTCAAATTATGTTATCGCGGAATAATTATTTTACAAAATTATGAAAAAATAATGACATCCAAACAAAAGGTCATGAAATAAAAGATGAACAAATCCCAAAATACAGATATTTTTCATAATTTTGCACCATGGAAGCGCTTACGAAGCATTTTGTCATCTCCATAGTTAGCCGACAGGGTGCTGTGTTTTGCGCACATATAAACAAAGGCCTATTCCAATCCACTCATGCAGTCAGCCAGCAATCCACTCGTTTCTGTACTCATACCCCTCTATAATGCCGAGGAGTATATAGGTGGCGCTATTGAATCGTGCCTGAACCAAAGTTACAAAAACATTGAGGTAGTGGTGGTAGATGACCATTCCACCGACAACTCTCTCAGCATAGCCAAGCGATACGAGAGTGAGAAGGTGCATGTGCTGTCGAATCCCCAGAAAGGCGCCCAATCCGCCCGCAACTACGCCTACCAGTGCAGTAAGGGGCGCTTTGTGAAGTTCCATGATGCCGACGACTACTCAAGTCCTGGTTTGATAGAGAAGCAGGTGGAGCGCATGATGAAAGACGGCGACGACGACACCATGGTCTATTCCCTACTCCACCAGTTGGAGGGCAACGGCTCGCTGACCATCCAGACCCGTATGCAAGGCAAGGACTATTTCAACCCCATCGACTTCGCTGTTGACATGCTCCGCGCCCATGCCTTCTATTGCCCCCATTGCTATCTGCTCACCCGCAAGACAGTGGATGCCATCGGTGGCTGGAATGAGCAGGTGCAAATCCTTCAGGACAGAGTATATTTCGTGAAGGCCGCTGAAGTGGCATCCAAAGTGCTGTTTGTTGATGGCGAATATGCAGTTTGGCGTGTGTTCGACGACGGGATTCATGTCCACAGCCAGAAGACACCCGAGAAGATGAAGAACGCCATAGAGACCATCTGCGACATGGCGCAGACCGTTCTCAGATACAAGGACAATGCCGACACCCGTGAGGTTTGTGAGACGTTTATCGGGCGTTGCATTTACTTCGACTTTCCCTCATTCCGCCCCATCCTTCCTTACGTGAAAGAAGTCTGTGAGAAAAACGGTTTGAAATGGGTGAAGTTCCGAAACGAGCGTTTCGACTTTCTCTATGTACTTTTAGGCTGGGAACGCACGACAGCGCTGTTGCTGGGCATCAAAAAGTTATTCGGAAAAACTTATTCATAAATTATGGCTAATACGGCAGTTACCCCACTTGTGTCCATCCTTATTCCTCTCTATAATGCAGAGGAATATATTGGAGGTTTGCTGGAATGGTGTCTTCGCCAACCCTACAAGAACATAGAGGTGGTGGTGGTGGATGACCATTCCACCGACAACTCTTACTCCATCGCTAAAAAATACGAGTGCGACCGCATCCACGTGCTGGTCAACCCCAAGAAGGGCGCTCAGTCGGCCCGCAACTACGCATTCGAGAACAGCACAGGAC
>CACYEC010000453.1 GCA_902773225.1 uncultured Bacteroidales bacterium | reverse complement strand
GTATATGATTGGCGAGGACAGGTCAGAGTCATGGAATCCCGATGTGAATATGTACTCGTCGAAAGACCTGGTGCATTGGAAATGGGAACGGAAAATCATCGAGAACGGTGTGACGCATCCCGAACTGGGCAAGAGCCGCTTTATCGAGCGTCCAAAACTGCTCTACTGCAAGAAGACAGGCCAGTACGTGGTGTGGTGCCACTGGGAAGGACGTAACTACGGTGCATCCGAGGCTGCCGTGTTCTATAGCGACAATATCACAGGACCATACAAGTTCCACTGGGGAGGCCGTCCTTTGGGCATCAAGTCGAGGGACTGTAATGTATTCCAGGACGACGACGGCACAGCCTACTTTATCTCAACCACCAACGAGAACCAGGACCTCGGTCTTTTCCGTTTGTCCGACGACTACCTTGAAGCAGTAGAACATACTGTCCTATTCCCAGGCGAACGCCGAGAGGCACCTGCCATCGTACGTGTTGGCGACATGTATTTCATGTTCTCCTCGGCTTGCACGGGCTGGGACCCCAACCAGTGCAAGATGTCGTACTCCAAGTCGTTGAAAGAAGGTTGGAGTCCATTAGAGAACGTTGGCGACCGCATCGCCTTCGATACCCAGGCAGCATCCGTTCTGCGCATCTTCGGCGAGAAACAGACCACCTACCTTTATGTAGGCGACCGCTGGATGGACCCCACTCTGCCCGAGTCGAAGACCATCATCTTCCCCATCTCTTTCGATGGCACAAAGTGCGACTTTACTTACAGTCAAAAGTTCGACATCAACTACAAGACGGGAGAGGTGAAACGGTAGTTGACAGGAAAAACGTACTAACAAGCAAACTGAGGAAACAATCACACCCTCAGCATAGTCATAGGTTGCAGTTCCAAACTTAGAAAGAAACTGCAACCTATTTATATATGATGCACGATGCCTAATCGTACGACAATTATTCCTTCATCTTAAACTCATCGAAACGGGCTACACCACCATTACCATAACAGAACAAACCGACACGGATGCCTTTCCAGAAACCGATTCTCATGCTGAAAGGTTCACCAGCAGGCATGAAATTCTTACCATCAAGACTGTAAAAAAACTGATGGCTGTTGCTGAAGGTATTGTTGGTAATACGGAAGTAAACACGCTTGAAAGACCCTTTTTTGACCAACTGACGCTGGCCGTCCGTTTCCACGAATATACCCTTCGGCGTCACGCCCACGGCATGGAAATGTTGTCCTGTGCATGCCAGTCCAGCAAAACAATCACCTTGGACTTTCAATAAAGTGTTGCTCTCTGTCACATACCCCATGACCTTCTGTGTGAGCATATTCCGACAAGCCATCAAGTTGTCGGCAGGAAGGGCATGAATAGTCAGCCAACCCTTGTGTTCCGTCAATGACCAATGGTCGTCCTGCGGATTGTGGTTCCACTGCCACTGAAGTCCGAGAGGACCAGAGAAGTCTTCGTCCGTCTGCGGTATCGAACGTGCGTACGAACTGATGGGTTTGCGCCATACCGCGACAGGTTCTCCGATGCCGTTGCCGTCCAAATCCTTTCCCATGAGTGGCCATTCGTCGAGCCAGCGTACGGGTTCAAGATGCACCACGCGCCCCAAAACAGGTGTCTCCTGGAAATGATAGAACCACCAGCTGCCGTCGGGTGCATCGACCAGTGCGCCCTGATGGGGTCCGTTGATGGGCGTGGAACCCTGCTCCAACGTGATTCTCCGTTCGTATGGACCATAGATGTTGGTGGCACGAAGAACGGTTTGCCACCCCTGCCCCACTCCACCTTCGGGAATGATGAGGAAGTAATAGCCGTTTCGCTTTAGCCATTTCGTTCCCTCTGCCACAGGACCGGTATAAACCGTCAAACCTTCATCGAGCAACTCTCGGCCGTCAGCCGACATCTTGTGCACGATGATAGGACCAGCCCCATGCTGACCGCGCCCCAAATAGGCTTGGCCATCGTCATCCCAAAGCGGACAAGGGTCTTCCCATTTCTTCACACGTTTCACTAAATGGAGGGGGGCCCATGGCCCATGGGCATCCACAGCAGTCGTCATATACAGCCCCTCATCGGGTGTGCAGAAATAGACGTAGAAACGGCCGTCATGATAACGGATGGAAGGGGCCCACGACCCACCGGCATAATGTTGGTTATTATTCCACCCAGGTTCGTCAAAACGGTTGTAAATCTGGCTGATATAATGCCAATTGACCATATCGTCCGACTCCAGCACTTGCATGCCAATGAAATGGAAATCGGATGCGACCATATAGAATCTCTGCCCCACTCGTATCACATCGGGGTCGGAGAAGTCGGCATTCAAGACCGGGTTTCTGTATGTACCGTCGAGTTGGTCGCCCCAAGCAGGCAGTGACGGTTCATTTTTTTGTTGAGCGGATGTTGCCAGCGAGAATGACAACGCCATCACACATAGACAGGGTATCTTCATAATGCAAAAACATCTTTATCTATTAATCACGCAAATATAAAGATTTACATCCATCCAGACAAATTGTCAAGCAATTATTTATTGAAGTTTCCCACCTTCATGGAGGATATACGAAAGACGCAGAAAGCGTCTCCTCTCAGTAACCGAGGGTGCTTTGCACCCCCTGATAGTACTGATGTATAGGATAATCGACCCTAAGGGGTCGACCATCACTTGATGTCTCTGGTATGGACAATTACCAAATTTAGGACATCGGAAACAACCAATCAAAAAAGGAATCTATGCAATAGTCTGGACGAATAGTCTTGGAGCAATAATAATTAAACTCACATTCGTATGGTGAGGTGCACTGGGGGCCGACATCGATAGCAGGCTCTTCTTTCTGGCGGAGTATGTCCTTCATGCCGATTAACTCCTTTTCTACTGTTTCCTGTAACGCCTTGACTTCGTTAATGATGGATTTCCGGATGAACAGGTGATTGAGGTTACAATTCTCGGGGGTGAGTTTGTCAATGGGTGTGTCCAATGTTTTGAGATAATCCTCGTTGATATATACCAGGATGAGGTCTTTTACATCTATGTTGTGGCTCATCACATAGTATTGAAGAGCGCAGTCATGTATGAACACATCTCTTATCTCAGGTGAATTTTTCACTTCGTATGCGATGAAGCCGTCCTCTGTGTGATGGAGGATGTCAACAGCCGAGAAGACGCCGTTGTGTGAGAAAGCAGCTTCATAGATGTCTGTTGTTTTGTCCTCTATCAGTTCCTGTGTTCTTTCTAACCACAGGTTTTGCAGCCGTGAGTTTATTTCCGTTCTTCTCTAACTCTTCGGCAGTCTCAAAACTGCCGTAATAATTTCCTAAGTCCGACATGATATTGATTTGTTAGAATGATGGTTTGAATTAAAATTTTCCGAGACAACAATCAACGGAAAGAAACGACACCGTCGCGGCGACGGACAATGCTATGGTTTTAGTTTTTCGGTTAAGAGGATTAGAAGGAAAGTAGGTAACACCGAAAGGCATTCTGACCATACGGATTCTATGATTTTTGCAGAAATGGTGGCTTGTCAAATGTTTCATAACAAATGTTAAAACGATGAGGTTTATGCAGAAAAGGTATAAAAATGCGTTCATTTTGGGTAAATTGAGGCGTTTTTCCGTATTTCCATGCAATGTCATATACAAAAATGTTTCATGGGGTATGACATTATGAAACATTTGGAAACATGGGTAGGTGCAAGTTATCACTTTTTCACGTCAAGGGGTTTTCCGCAGTAAGGACAGTTGGTCATCTCCTCAAACGACCAGTCATAGATAATCTGGTGGCGCATGAGTTCCTCATCAACAAAGAGCATCAAGATGGGCTTACCAAATACACCAGCAAAAGTTACCAACTTCTGGTAGGAGGGGTTCCCCAGTTCCTCGTTCCAATTAAAAACATTGACACCTGTTTTCTCTGCAAACTCCAGTTTTGTCATCCCCTTCTCTTTCAGGAGGGCTTCAATTCTATTCAATAAATCCATTTTCTGTTATGTTTTAGTTGTTCAGACAAATCATGCAGCAAATATACGACGAGGTTATCTCAAAGCGTGAGAGAAGTTCCCCAAAAACACACTTTTCCATAGCTTAATCTTTTCATATTGAGTTTTATTCATTTAATAGAGCAATGTTAAAATCTGCTGATGAAACCACTCTGTAACCTGCCTGCTTGAAGAATTGCCGTGAGTTCTCATCAACAGGGTCTATTGCTATTTTGTATTTCTCCAGCAACAGACCAGCTCTGGCAAGAACCACATCGTTGGGGTCAAGCAAATCCACGTCACCATCATAACTGAATTCTATGTTATTATCAAGCAATAAATCGACCAAAGATTCTATACCTGGATAGTGCTGTTTAATCTCATCACGATTCACATCTCTACGATGAGCAAAGTCCACGGTTTTACAGTTCCTCAGGAATTGACGTACTTTGTTGGACTTTATCGGAATGATGCCAAGTGGCATGTCTGTTACAAGCAATGTCGTGCTTCGTGAACGACTTGTTGCGACATTGAAGAGATTATCGGAAAAAGCGAAATCATGATTTCTTAATGGAACGTAAAAAATAGTATAATCTACGGTCTCTCCTTGAATTCGATTAATAGTTTCAACCAAAAGATCTAACTTTTGGTCATCACCACAGAATTCAGATTGTAGAATATTTGTCGTCTTTACAAATGGGGAGAGAATAGCAAGCCTACGCTTTGGATAATAGGCATTAAATATTCCAACTATCTTTCGTATAATTTCCAATGCGCCTTTCGAGCAATTAGCACCACTACTGCCTCCAGTCTGATAAATAAGGGTACCCCCCTCGTCAGGGAAATAAGGACTCATTTCTGAAGGAACATTGAATATGGTCTTTTTCTTTTGTACACTTGTAAAGTTACCATCATAGAAATACTTTGACTGATTAGTACTGGCTGGTGTCAATCTATATGAGGTGGTCATTCTAAAGCTCGGTGCATCTTTAGAGCATACGAATGTCTTCATGCCATATATTTGCGTTTCTATATCGATTCCTTCATAATCTGTATCATTTGCCATTTCAACAACGGGTGGCAACTGCATTGGGTCACCGACAATGAGACACTGCTTGCCCAATTTCATAAATGCAGCT
>CACYEC010000452.1 GCA_902773225.1 uncultured Bacteroidales bacterium | reverse complement strand
TGTTCCAATTGTAAGGTTTTTCCCACAAACATCAAAACCACTCCTTTCGGAACCTTCACATCCTGTACATGCTCTATTCCAGCTGTCACAAGCCCTACGACAGATTGCTCTTTCGCCAACCGAAACACCTCATTGAAGTCCTTGTTTTCATAAGGAGAAAGCCGGACATCTTGTTCCCAAAGTCCTGATCGCATCAAGGCGAGAAAGACCTTTGTATTACCATTTACCATATTGTTAACATTGCCCCATTAATCTATTAACCCGCTAACCTATTAAGCCATACCCTCCTACCGGAAAGACTCCAGTGTTCGCTTCAACCCTTCCCGTGCATCCACCGGCATTTTATCTACCCCAAGCACTTTCTTGATTTTAGCATTCGATGAGACATAATTCTCTGTCAACTTACGAAGTCTTTCAGGATTCAGTGGCAGATGCAACCATCCTCCGATCCTTGCCATTCTGTTCATCAGTCCCTTTGGCAATTTCCAAATGTGTGCTTTCTTACCTAACGACTTGCAAATCTCCTCGATCAGTTCATTCGTTGAAAGTGCCTCGTCATCACCCATATTATAGATACCCGACTCCACATCCTTTGTCAATACACCATTCACTGCAAAACAGATGTTCTCCACCGATGTGAATGTCCTGCGGTTTTCAAATGCTCCCAATGGCCATGGGATTCCCTTTCGAACCACACTGTAAAGTAAATTCAAGTTGCCTTTATTCCCGGGTCCATGTATCATACATGGTCGAAATATATATACCTGCTTATCCGTTTCCTTCGTGAGATCAGTGTTCGCCAAAATATAATTCTCGGCTGCAATCTTGGACTCCCCATAAGGCCCTACCGGTGCTGGCACGACATCCTCCGTCAACACACCCTCCACCTTGTCTGCTGCAGCCTTTGCTGTACTAAAGAAAACAAACTTCTTTGCTTTTGATTTTAAGAAGTAATCAAATATTTTTTTTGTTAATTCTGTATTCACTTGGAAGTACACCTCTGCCTTACTTTGATTCTTTGTGTCATGCGCCTTACCTGCCAAATGGATAATAGCATCAACCTCAGGAACCATACCATCCTTATCCAAATCTTCCCAAATATAAGTATACTTGACCCCCTCTTTTTCAGGAGTAACGATATCCAGTCCATAAATCGTGTGCATGTCCTTCAATGCCGCGACTAAATTACCGCCCACAAAGCCATGTACACCAGTAATCAATATCTTCATATCTTCAATATAAATGTTCTAAAAGTTTAAACTCTTAAACTAGCTATCTAGCCAATAACCAATAACCATTATCCTTTAATGTCACACAGAATACACAGAATGCACAGAAACTTAGTTCGCTATGCGATATATTGAGTTAAGGATATTGTCTGTGTTGTAGTTCACAAGAAGTCCTACTTTCTTTTCCATCAGCCGAAGATATGTTAGAAGTTGTTTACTAAACACCTTCTTCATTTCCTCTACTGATTTCAGCTCTACGATGACACTGTCTTCCACAAGCAGGTCTAATCGTAAATCTGTCTTCAACTGACTCCCTTTATAAACGATCGGAACTTGTTTCTGTCTTTCCACTTTGAGACCTCTCTGTTCCAATTCAAACACCAGCGCCTCTTCGTAGACAGACTCCAACAAACCAGGCCCAAGAGCTTTATACACATCATATATAGCACCTCTAACCTGATATGTCACCTCATTCTCTGTCATATTATTGATAGCCATTTGTGGAAAGGATGAGAGAACGAATCTGCAAAGATTGTCAGTGAATTGCTGTATCAATGATGGGAACTTGTTCACTATCAATGAATAGCCAATTCAATAGTGGATGCACCCATGCATTCCTCTCATCTAAATTCTTTTCTGTGAATATCAGTGCTTTGACTTCGTCGAATTTTGTCACGACTCGGCATAGCCTAAGCAAGCTTATCTCTGCACTCGCTGCTCCGCAATTTCTGTGTGACCCCTCTACTAACCCACTTCAATCACCCTTGCTTTCTTCCAGTCAATCAGCTGATCTGCCTCTGCCACATTCACAAACTCAAAATCCGACATCAGTTGCTGCCATTTTTTGAAATTACCTGCCACATTCACGTATGTCTTGAACTTTCGCTTCAAAGGCAGACTCTCCACCTTCGGGGTCTTCGGGTCAAACTCACGAGGATGGAAATAAGTCATCATGTATGGAGATTCCTT
>CACYEC010000451.1 GCA_902773225.1 uncultured Bacteroidales bacterium | reverse complement strand
GCATTGGGACCCTTCTCGTCGTCGAGGCTGAACTCCACATAGTCCTTCATGTCGATGGAGTATGCGCGTACATTGCGGGTGCCATTGGGGCGGATTTCAGCGATGATACCCTGCTGAACGGCACCTGGGAACACGAAACCACCATTGTAGTCGGTATGTTCGCCAATGAGGTTGATACGGCCTGGAGAGGCATACACTGAACCTGGCTCACCGCCAAGATGCTTGATGAAACGACTTCTTACATCGTCAATTGTCAATTTCATAATTTCTTTGGTTTATAAAAAGTTAGTGTTATTGTAAGGAATATTTAGTCAACAGGAATGTCCTTGTTCACGTTCTTGCAGCCGATAAGAGCATAATAGAGGATATAGGCAAGCATACCGATGATGAGCCAGTAACTGGCAATAGGACCAGCGCTCTTGGCGATGGATTCCTGAATGAGAGGCATGATACCACCACCCACTACCATGGTCATGAAGATGCCGGAAGCTGCTTCTGTATATTTACCTAAGCCTTCTACTGAGAGGTTGAAAATGCCACCCCACATGATGGATGTGCAAAGACCGCAGACGGCAATGAATATGGCCTTCATCGGGACATCGTGTCCACTAATGTTGAAGGTAACGCTTGGCGGCATGAAGATGGCAATAAGCAGCAATACGATAGCCACTGAAGACACTACAGTCATCTGAAGGGAAGTGGACACTTTGCCGGAGAGAACGCTGGAGCATGCACGACCCACAAGCATCATGAGCCAATAACTGGCAGCCAAAGTGCCACCAATAGCAGCAGAACCTTCAAAGCCAAGGTCGGTGATATAGAAGTTCAGTTCCATAGGAATACCGATTTCAACACCCACATAGAAGAAGATGGCAATTACGCCGAGCAAACAGTGACGGAAAGCAAGTGGACTGCGCTCGTATTGGGGCTGCGCCTTGCCAAGAGTGGGTTCGGGAATGGTTACGCGGCTGATGATGATGAACGAGATGGCAAAGACGGCCATACCGATGAACAGCAATGGGGATACATCAGTCATACTGGTGTTAGCGGTCACTGTGCCTACGAGCAAACCTGAGAGTAGAGGAGTCAGGGTTGCGGTAAGAGAGTTCATCGTACCTCCAATTTGGATTAACTGGTTGCCCTTGTTGCCACCACCACCTAAAAGGTTGAGCATGGGGTTTACCACAGTGTTGAGCATGCATACACAGAAACCGCAGATGAATGCACCAAGGAGATAGATGAGGAGGTTGAGGCATACATCAACCCCATCATAAGTGAACATACGAGTGCCAGCACCTGTGATGCTTGAAACGTACTGGAGAGCAAGACCTACAATACCGACCACAAGGGCGATAAGGGCTGTCTTCTTGTAACCGTACTTGATGAGCATCTTGCCGGCGGGAATACCCATAAACAGATAGGCGGCAAAGTTCATCAAGTTACCCCAAGCTTTAGCAAATGGGTATTGGAAGCCCCAAATATTGCCGAAAGGTGCACCCATGTTGGTGACGAAGCTGATCATCGCGAAGATGAAGCACATCGTGATAATGGCTATCAGTTTGCCATTGTTTTTTTCTTGTGACATTTTGACAAAGTGTGTTATTAGTTATGAAAAATAGAAGTCAGATAGTTTTACTTTTCCACACCGAACTTGTAGATGGTCTTCTGCGTGTAGGTCTCGCCTGGACGGAGCACCACAGATGGGAAATATGGACGGTTGGGGCTGTCGGGGAAGTGCTGTGCCTCGAAGCAGATGGCGCTGCGGCGGGGGAAGGTGGCGCCGTTCTGGCCTGGATAGCCTGTGGCCCAGTTGTCGGTATATACCTGAACGCCTGGCTCAGTGGTATAGACCTCCATGGTGCGGCCCGACTTGGGGTCGGTGATTTTGGCGGCGTAACTCAGTTCGCCTACCTCTTTCTTGTTGAGTATGAAGCAGTGGTCGTAGCCTGCGCCGTTCTTTATCTGTACGTCATCAGCGTCGATGTCTTGACCCACTGGCTTGGGAGTAGTGAAGTCAAATGGTGTGCCCTTCACAGGGGCGATGCAGCCCAATGGAATGCTGGTGTCGTCGATGGGGAGGTAGTAGTCGGCATTGATTTCGCAAATCAAGTCGTCAACTGTTGGGGTGGGGTTGGCGATGCCTGCCAAGGAGAAATAACCGTGGTTGGTCATATTGATGATGGTTGGCTTGTCGGTGAAACCCTTATAGTCGATGATGAGTTCATCGTCATCGCTGAAACTGTAGATCACCGTCATGTCGAGTTGGCCAGGGAATCCCTCTTCCATGTCGGCAGCCACATAGTGGAGTTTCAGTGACTGAGCGTCAAGTTGCTCTGCGTCCCATACTCTCTTGTGGAAACCAGTGGGACCGCCGTGAAGTGCGTTGGGGCCGTTGTTGATGGCGAGTTGGTACTCTTTGCCCTCCAAGGTGTACTTACCCTTGCAGATACGGTTGCCGAAGCGGCCGATGAGGGTGCTCAGGTAGGGTTCCGGACTGGTCATTACCTCGTCGATGTTGTCGTGGCCTTGAATCACATTGCCTAAGTTGCCGTCGCGGTCGGGAACCATAATGGCTACCAATGCGCCACCATAGTTGGTGATGCCTACCTCATGACCTTTCTTGTTTCTCAGTATGTAAAGGGCGGTCTGCTTGCCGTCCACTTCTTTTTGGAATTTCTGTGGGTCCAATCCCGTGATTGTGTTGCTCATATTTGTTATTAAAAGATTAAATTAGTTCAAGTTCGCAATAACG
>CACYEC010000450.1 GCA_902773225.1 uncultured Bacteroidales bacterium | reverse complement strand
CTTGCGCTGGGAGATAAAGTATTTAAAGAAATTTTGTCAAATCAATTATATAAGAACAATGACCTATCATTACTATGCTAGTCGTGTTTCGGGCGATGGCAATGCCGTATTTCCCGACGAAATCATCATCGATGATGAAGAGGAAGTGCTCATCCATCGCAAACCTCGTGTTATTGGTTGCAAGGAGACCAGAGTAAGATTTGGCGCAATTGGCAGCGTTTCCATACAGAAGCATGTTCTATTTGCAGACATTTATATAGAGACAAGAGGTGGTAGAGAGATTGTTGCAAAAGGTTTCACCCGAAGTGACGCTGAAGAAATCTCATCTCTGGTCAGATAGAAATGATGCCCATTTTCATTATAGAACATCAAAAACCAAAGATTATGGCGATAGGTATTCAACAAATGATTTTGGACTTCTACAAGAGTCCTGAGTTCCAAAAACTCAGTGCCTACTACGGCCAGAGCACAGTGTTCGATGTTTTAGGTGTGCAGCGCAGTGAGAACCGCCACAGCGCCTTTCTGGCATGGTTGCTCAACCCTATGGCTTCACATCTGCTGAAAGAGACTCCGTTGAGGAAGTTCCTTGCCCTCCTTGCAGCTAAATCAGACACTGGCAAAAAGGACAAGGAAGACAAATGCTACTCTGACCATGTGAGGCAGCATCTGTTGTCGGGTAATTATCGGCTAAACGTTGAAACCGTCAAGCCAGAGCAGTCCATTGTGGGACTTGCTGGCGAAAAACTGTCAGATTTAGAACCTGTCGTGGAGAAGACTAGCAAGGGAGAATTTAAGAGAGACGCCCAAAACCGTTTTGACATATGGATGCTCCTACGTATCACCTTCACCAACGAACAGGACAAGGAAGAACGATGGACTGTGCCTATTGTATTGGAAAATAAGATCTACAGCACCGAAGGCAATGCAGGTGACAAAAAGAAGGCCCAAACCATTCGCTACCATGGGGCTATAGACGTACTACACAACGTGGTGTGTGAAGATAAATACTACCAGCCGCTTCTAGTCTATCTCACCCCCTCTGACGCCAAAGCACCTACGGCAGAATCGTTCATCCAC
Organism: uncultured Bacteroidales bacterium; assembly: GCA_902773225.1. Taxonomy (GTDB): domain Bacteria; phylum Bacteroidota; class Bacteroidia; order Bacteroidales; family Bacteroidaceae; genus RUG11857. Next base: position 1,831 of record CACYEC010000450.1, on the reverse strand, counting down.
ATCACCTATCAGGACTTGCTTGATTATGTAATCCTTCCCTGCTCAACCCTAATCTCGATTGAGGCAGCAGGAACAGAAACGACAGTGTTGATAAATGGCTACATCCGCAATTTAAGTTGTCCTTCCAACAAGGACGGTGAAAATACTCGCAGCTATTCCATCCTTGCTATTGCAGAAACAGAGAATAGTGATTTGGAAGCACTTTACGACTCAGGTGCCTTCCGGGCTGCACTTTATACGATGTATCCTTCAGAAGCCGAGGAATTACTGGGCTCCCTTCCTGCTGATATGCCCGACGAGTTGCCTATTCTGGAGCAGTTCTGGAATGCTAATGAGAATCTCTTCAAAATTGTTCTTCAAAATCACTTCAAGAACGACAAGGATAAAATGACCACCGTGAGGAAAATCGTCAAGGAAAGCAACCGCGATAATACGCGCTACTTTGTCGGGCTTCAAGCTGGCCAATGGCTGAACACAAAGGGCAAACCAGCATCCAAGAGTGAAGCTTCATTCCTTATCTTCAAGGCTTATTGCATGCAGCAATATCAGCAGAATCCTAACAGTTCTCTTAATGTGAACAATCTTCGTGCCACATTTGAAGGAAGGCTGAATACATATTATTATAATCGCTTCTTCCAACATCTTTTCTATGATTTTACCCAAGAAGTTACTTCCGATATTGGTCGTCATAAAGGAAATCTCATCTGTCTTGAAACTAATACTTGGGATTTCTACAGTGATGATGACCACCTGTTGCCTTATGTCGAGGGAGAGGTCAGAAATGTGAAGATGTGGCGTAAAAGTGATTTCGATAAGCTTGTGGAAAAGGCCAGGAAGCTGGGGATCGTAGTGGAGCCTGCATAATTCAATTTTCAAATACTATGGAGACAAAAGGAAAGTATGTCATTTTCGACACAGACGATGAGTTTGCCGATTTTTGCGTGGCACAGGATGCCGCCACAGTGATTGTGGAAGATAGCAAGACGGGCATCCTATCCGTGCAGTTCCAGGAACCTTAGGGAAGAAACTACTCTGACCAATATCTGCAGTGCCTCGAGGAGGGGATGACATTCGTCATCAAAGGGAGAAATTCAAGGTATGCAGCCGCGAATGTGTTACCAAGAGAGTGCCGGTCATGCACAACGGTGCGCCATTGCGGGGCCAGACCACACAGATTCAGCTGAAAGTGGAGAATGTGGAGGAATACGCCCCGATGCTGCATGGAGAGAGATAGGCGTTATGCTTATTAGTGTCAAGTAATCTCGAGAATACCAATAAGAATCCTTGAAAACAAATGGATGCTGATGGCAGCTATTACCTGCCATGGGTCATTCCTTTCTTTATCTCAGTCATTCCCAGCTTGTACCGCTTCGGATCGAGCCCGTTCCGTCTGCAATACTCCTCGTATGAGATGCAGTTGGCCTTGTGATCGCCCTCCTTACGGCAGCGGAGCTCGTCATTGCGCATTTCGTATGCCTTGGCACGCTCACGGAGGAACATCCTCAGACTTGACAGGACGGCCTGCGGGTCGAAACGGCTGTAGAACCGCTCGTAGCACCCGGCCTTGAAGCGATAGAAGAACAGCATCAGTTCGCTGGTCTTCAGCCAGTGGAAGTCGGTGACGATGAACGTCGCCGTGAACTCGAGTTGTTCCCTCGACGCATCCTCCTTCAGTCCGCAGCAGAGGCTCAGGTCCAACAGTTGTGGTATGAGCCAGGCTGTTGATTTCCTTTCCCCATATGTTCGTAAGCATTCGATGAAGTACAGGTATTAGAACCGATACACTACAATGACAGCAGCTACACCCACATGATGGATGCAGCTGCTGCCG
>CACYEC010000449.1 GCA_902773225.1 uncultured Bacteroidales bacterium | reverse complement strand
GTGGCCTTTCATTAGGTAACACTCGGGGCAATTTGTCATGTTTTTATCTCGACTGGCTTATAAATCCGAATTTTTATCTAAATTTGCGTAGTCAAAATACAGTTATGAAGACAGTAATAAAAGTCAAATGAATAACTCTTTAGAAATCAAATTAAATGAGATGAGATACAGAACTATCATCTTTGACTTGGACGGAACACTATTGAACACGCTCGGCGACTTGTCGTCGAGCGTGAATTATGCTCTTCGTCAGTATGGGATGCCAGAAAGGGATCAAGCTGATGTGAGGCGTTTCTTGGGAAATGGCGCACGTCGGTTGGTGGAACTAAGCGTTCCTGAAGGAACAACAACCGCGAAGACAGAAGAGGTTCTGTTGACCTTCCGGAAACACTATTTAGCCCATAGCCTTGAGGAGACAGCCCCCTACGACGGTATTCCTGAACTGTTGCTTCACCTACACCACATGGGCGTGACAACAGCGATTGTGAGTAACAAGCCAGACCCAGCAGTCAAAGAACTCCACCAGCATTTCTTCAGCGACACTGTCAGCATCGCCATTGGCGAGACACCTTCAATCCGACGCAAACCCGCTCCCGACATGGTTGCCGAGTGCATCCGCCTCTTGAATTGCGACCCTCATTTCTGCCTTTATGTGGGCGACAGTGAGGTTGATTTGCTCACTTCCAGAAACGCCTCCCTACCCTGTTGCTCCGTCAGTTGGGGATTCCGCGACAGAGATTTCCTCATCGATGCCGGTGCAACAACCATCATCGACCACCCAAAGGAACTAATCGAGTTGATTTGAACCAGGGTGATAAGTATGAAGAACTGCTGTTGTCAAATGTTTCATAACAAATGTTAAATTGTGGTATATTTATGCAGAATTAGCGATTTTATGAACATTTCGGTGTAATTTTGGATGGTTTTCTGTATTTTAATTCAATGTTATATGCAAAAATGTTTCATGGGTATGACAAAATGAAACATTTGGAAACATAAGTCACGGTCAAGGTACGGAGAAGACGCTGCCATTCAGCAAGGGCTTCTGGAAGAAGAGCGACGAGCGTCCGTGGCTTGCTGACGAGAACGGGAAAATCAACTGTAATACGTTGTGATACGTAACTATGAATCGCCTCGGCAAGCCTGACGGCCGAGCGCTCAACCGATATGGAAGCGGAAGAGGAACCTACGCCTGCGGGAAAGAGCAGGAGAACACACCGCCGATATAATCGTAGGGAAGTGCACAGCCAGCAGATGAACGCCATAGGATCGAATAATAACTGCACAGCCAGCAGATGAACACAATAGGATCGAATAATAACTGCACAGCAAGCAGATGAACGCCATAGGATTGAATAATGAAAGCAAAAAAAGAAATATTTCATGCTGATTGTTTGCTGATATCAAGAAAAAATAAGAACTTTGCTATGAAGTTGCATAAAGCATACCTCACATTATTTATTACATGTTATATCACCAATCTAACAATTTATATTGAATATCTAACAAGTTCATCATTTATCTAACAAGTTATATCACTCTATGAAGAAAAACTTCCTTTACCTATCGTTTGCACTCTTATTCACAGCTCTTTCCTGTTCAGGAAGGTCGTCATATAGACAACCAGAGAATACTTCGGAAAAGCCAGAAGAAGACACCACGGTTTACCGTGTGACTCTGCTTGTCGCAGGCGACATCATGCAGCACATGCCTCAGATTAACGCCGCCAAACGGCCTAATGGGACCTACGACTATAAAGACTGCTTCGCCCATGTGAAAGGTGAAATCCAAAGCGCTGACATTGCCATAGTCAACTTCGAGACCACCTTGGGAGGTCCTCCCTACAAAGGTTATCCATGTTTCAGTGCCCCCGATGAATATCTCAAGGCCATTATCGATGCCGGCTTCGACGTTTTGACCACAGGCAACAACCATTGTCTCGACACACGCAGAAAAGGATTGGAACGCACCATCATGATGATGGACTCTCTCCATATTCCCCATCTCGGGACATACGTGGACTCCACAGCCCGCCAAGCCTCTTATCCTCTCCTCGTGGAGAAGAACGGCTTCAGAATCGCGTTGCTCAATTTCACATACGCCACCAATGGGTTAGTCCGTGAGAAACCCAACCACGTGAACTACATTGACACCGTTGAGATAGCAGCCGACATCGAGAAGGCGAAGTCGATGCATCCCGACATCATCATCGCCATCCCCCATTGGGGTATCGAATACGCCATGACGCCCAATGCACCCGACGTGAAGTTGGCCGACTGGCTGCTGCAAAAGGGAGTGGACCATGTGATAGGCGGTCATCCGCATGTGCTCCAGCCGTTCGAGTGGCGTGAGCCAGAATCGGAGAACGGCGGTCATGTTGTGGCCTACTCATTGGGGAACTTCATCTCCAACCAGAGCAAGCCCAATACAGGAATAGGCAGCATGATTAAGCTGCAATTCTCGAAACGCCAAGAAAAGGTAGTCCTTGACTCCTGCGCCTATACGCTCACATGGTGTTCACGTCCAGCAGTCTCAGGAAAGAAGAACTATCGTGTAGTACCTGTAGTCACATCCGACACGTTGCTAAACGCCACAGACCGCACCCGTCGCGACAACGACGCAAGGACGGCAAGGCGGATTTTCGACCGATACAACAAAAACATCAAAGAATACACGTTCTAAGCCACAATGTGGTGCAAATTGTTTGTGGTTTGCTTTTTTTATGTTATTTTGCCCACTTCATCAATTCCGCTTTGATGACATCTGCACCAGGGAAGCCCATGGAAGAATAAATCAACTC
>CACYEC010000448.1 GCA_902773225.1 uncultured Bacteroidales bacterium | reverse complement strand
TTCTTTGGTTTTGCTTTTCTCATTGTCTTGTTTTGATTTCTAATTCTTTCGGTCTGAGGCTGCAAATCTAAGTTTTCTTCAAAGGCCTCGCGGCGCATTTACTCAACCATTAGCGATCCGTCATACCAAAACAATCAATTCTTGTTTTTTTACTCTTGTTACGGTCTCGGGCAGTTTACTTCTTCTTGGCTGCCTTTGGACGCTTGGCGCCATACTTTGAACGACGCTGTGTGCGGCTGGCAACACCTGCGGTGTCGAGTGTGCCGCGGATGATGTGGTATCTTACACCTGGGAGGTCCTTCACACGACCACCGCGAACCAGCACGATTGAGTGCTCCTGCAGGTTGTGGCCTTCACCAGGGATGTAAGAGTTCACTTCCTTCTTGTTTGTCAAACGTACACGGGCAACCTTGCGCATTGCCGAGTTAGGCTTCTTAGGTGTTGTGGTATAGACGCGGACGCAAACACCACGGCGCTGTGGACATGAGTCCAAAGCGGGAGACTTGCTCTTGTCTGCCAACACTTTTCTGCCTTTTCTTACCAATTGTGAAATAGTAGGCATGTTCTTGATTTTTTAATTATTATTTATTTTGTTATATTTTTTGCATTCAATCTGTGCGATCCACCTTATTATATAAACCTTTTCAGCATCGTTATGCCGCGGCCAGAAAGGCTCCACACATTCACTCTTACTCTCGTTCGCTCTCTTTTCCTTTATCCATCGGCTTTTCCAATGGTCTCAGGCTGGGGAATATATGCGCGCTCTACCTCACGTAGGAACACAATAATCCGAAAAGCGGTGCAAAATTAGCAATTTTCTGTGAAATAGAGTATTAAATCTGCAATTATTTACACCTCCACACCACCGAAAAACGGCGAAAAGCGCTAAATTTAAGAATATTTAACGTTTTTCGCCATTTTTTAAGCACCACAGAGGCGATGTTTCAGCGATTTATGCCTCGCCTTTGTTGATTTCGAAGGGTGCGATGGTGCGTGGTCCGCTGGGTTGGTTCTTGAGTTCAATCTTGCCGAATTGGGCCTCGTACTTGGCGATATTGTCTTGTAGTGCGAAGAGCAGTCGTTTGGCGTGCTCGGGTACCATCACCACTCGTGATGCCACGTTGGCCTTGGGCATGCCGGGCATCATGCTGACGAAGTCGAGGATGACCTCGTTGCTTGAGTGGGTGATTAGCACCATGTTGGAATATACACCTTGTGCCACTTCGGGCTTGATTTCAATCTGTAACTGTTGTTTGTTGTCTGCCATTTGTTTTTTGTTTTTTATATGATTATTGTTTTAGTTTTTTCTTTGCTTTATTTGCCTGTCATGATGTCGAGTACACAGCGGTCGGTCTCGCACATGGCGTCCTTGCCAATCTTGGTTAGGTTGTGGATGCTGCGGTCCACATCGTCGTCGATGATGCCTTCCACGCTACCCACACATTCACCGTGGATGGCGAGCATGGCCGAAAGCACGGCTGTCGATACACCGCTCGCCAGTTTCAGGGCGCAACTGGGTTTGGCGCCGTCGCAAATCATCCCGGTGAGGTTGGCCACCATGTTCTTCACGGCGAATGTCACCTTCTCGTAGCCACCGCCCATCAAATAGGTGATGCCGCAGGCGCTTCCCGTGGAGGCCACGACACAACCGCAGAGCGCGGAGAGTTTGCCTAAGCTCTGCTTGATATAGATGGCTGTGAGGTGGCTTAGCATCAGCGCTCGGGTCATCTCCTCGTCGGTGTTGTGGTTTTCCTCCGCGAAAACCACAACAGGGAGTGTGGCGCAGATGCCCTGATTGCCACTGCCGGAATTGCTCATCACGGGTATGCAAGCCCCAGCCATACGTGCGTCGCAGGCGCAGGCGGTGATGGAGAGGATGTGGGAGAAGATGCTCTCTCCCATGATACCACGGCCGATGGGACGGGAAAGTGTCTTGCCGAGTTGGTGGCCATAGGTGCCCTTCAGCGATTCGCGGGCGGCGTTCTCGTTGAGGCGGCGGGCCTCGTTGATGAAGTCTATCTCGCTGAGCGGTGAGGTTGTGGCAAACTCAAAGACCTTGTGCATGTTCAGCCAACTGTCATCGCAGAGGTTGTTCTCTTCGGAAGATGTCGGCTCGTCCAGCAGAACCTCGTCGTTTCTGCTGACATGCACGAAATGGGTGTGGTCGTTGCTGATGATAGCCAAGGCCTCGTCGTTTCCCGCCGACACTTTCACTTCTATGTAAAGATTGGTCTTGATATCCTTTTTCAGTCCGATGTGGATACGGTCCTCTGCCAGGTAGGCTTTGCCGCGTTCCACTGCGTCGGGACAAACGTCCTTGAGCACTTCTAACTGGTAGTCCGACTTGCCGATCAGCGAGCCAAGCGCCACGGCAATGGGCAGGCCCACCATACCTGTGCCTGGGATGCCTACCCCCATGGCGTTTTTCAGGATGTTGGCACTGAGAAGTACATCGATGGTCTCTGGCAGGCGTCCAAGTGTCTCGGTGGCTTTGGCCACACACAGCGCGACGGCGATGGGTTCGGTGCAACCCACTGCTGGCAACACCTCCGACTTGACCAGGTCGATGATTCTCTGTCTTTCCGTTTTGTCTATCATGTCATTCTTTCTTTCATTGCCGGTCGGGGCGAATG
>CACYEC010000447.1 GCA_902773225.1 uncultured Bacteroidales bacterium | reverse complement strand
CTGTCCAAATAAAGCCGATATGGAGAAAGGTGCGGCTGAAGGACTGACGCTCGATGAGGCAATGACAGAAGCTTGAATAATAAGACAACGTAAAAGCAACTCATAAAATATGAAAATGGTTCAATCAAAGCGTTTATCCCCCTCAGCATGGTTGCTGGGCGGGTGGAGGTCGGCCCTCCTCTTGGTTGTTGTGAGTCTATTTACCTTGACAGCCTCTTGTTCCGATGATGACGACAAGAGCGACGTGCCAGTGTTGAAAGGTAAAATCACCTCGTATAACGAATTCGGCGCAGCCATGTTGGATTTCACGGAAGCAGACATGATGAACGCAGGATTCACACTTGGCGACGTCATCGGCATTACCATCGACGACAAAAAAGAAATCGTCATGCCCTACTACGACGGCTTCTACACCCGCAATGGCGAGTACCTGTGCGTGGCCTATCCCACCTATCCCAGCATCTGCTTCACGCGCAACAACATTGGACTGCCTCAAGAACTCACCGGACTCGAGGGACATACCGTCACGTTCAGGATGAAGGAAAAGGGCGGCCGGCAGGATGTGCAACAAGCTCTGAGTATGAAATACAACAACGAACGCGAGAACTATTCCGCCTTCTCTGACGCGGCGTTTGCCAATGCACGCACCTCAATTGCCGGCAACATTCCCAGCGGTATCCTCTATCGCAGTTCTTCGCCCTTCTGCAACGATATCAATCGTGCCTTCTACGTCTCGGAATTTCTGGAAAACGAAAAGGTAAAGACCGTGCTCAACCTCGCCGATACCGAAGAGAAGATGCTGTCCTACACAGACATGCCGCCCTACAGTCGCTTGCTTTGGGAGGGAGGCAACGTGATACTTTGTCCGCTGAAGGCCGACCCCACGGCCGATGACTACAACAAACGGCTGATAGAAGCCCTGAAACAGCTCCCGTCACGCCCTGCCCCCTACGTAGTGCATTGCATGGAGGGAAAGGATCGCACAGGCTATGTCTGCGCCCTGCTTGAAGGACTATGCGGAGCAACTTACGACGAGATAGTGGCCGACTACTTGGTCACCTACAACAACTATTACGAAATCAACCCGACAAAAGATCCCGTTCTCTGCAACACCTTGGTGTCGTTGAGGCTTAACATCTGCCTGATGTACTACGCTGGTGTTAGCGACGAGGCGCAACTGCCGAAGGTTGACTACGCCAAAGCCTTCTCCAGTTATCTGCTCTCTCATGGCATGAGCCAGCAGCAGCTTGACGCACTCATTCAGGCGCTGACGACATCGAAATAGATGAAGGAATAGAGAGGAAAGATGAAAAATTGTTTATATGAAACCTTCATCCCACATCTTTCAACCCATTATACATGAAAAGAACAATAAACATGAAAAGAATTCTGAGCATATTCGTTCTTCTGATGGCTCTGACATCTGCAGCCTTTTCTGCTACTGATGATATTGCTTTGCATGTGAACGGCATAATCATCGGTTGGAGTGGAGGTGGCGGAACGAAGGATGTTGAACACAACGCATTCTCCTACAACCAGTATGCCGAGAACTATTGGGACATCCACGACCTGAGCACCGATGTCTATGACAAAGTTGAGTTTAAGTTTGCCCAAGCTGTGAACTATAGTAACATCAATGTGACGGCCACCTATAGCGACGGATCCGCCACCGATACAAAGATTACAAAAGGTGCCATGAGTCATACCGTGAACTTCAACACCGGCAAGACGCTTGTCAAGATTGCCATTACCATTGGCTGGGACGGGCCGAGTGGTTCGACCACCATCTACTTCGACAGTATCACTATCCGCGCCAAGGATTCAACAGGCAACGTCGGTGAGATGCCGGTCGGTTCTCCCAAGTTAGGCAAGGGCGTGTCCAACCCTCTGTTGGACTTCCATTACTGTGCCGATCCCACGGCTATTGAATATAATGGTCGACTCTACGTCTATGGCACCAACGACCATCAGCAGTATGAGGCCGGAACGCCCACCAACAGCTATGAGGCCATCAATTCGCTGGTTGTCATGTCTACCGACGACATGGTGAACTGGACTTACCACGGACCGATTGAGACAAAAGCCGTAGCCCCTTGGATCGTGGCTTCGTGGGCGCCTACCATCATCAGCAAGCCGCAGGCCGATGGCAGTACGCTCTTCTCGCTCTACTTCTCCAACAGCGGAACGGGCTCTGGTGTCATTCAGGCCAAGTCGCCTTTAGGTCCCTGGACATCGCCTCTCAACAAGAATCTCACCGACGGCTTTGATCCGGGTGCCGTCATTGATGATAATGGTGATGGCTGGCTTGCCTATGGTGGCGGCACGGGAAAGATCGTGAAGCTGAATGCCGATCTCCACTCCATTGCCGCCGGTCCTGTACTACCGCCTACGCCCTACCATTTCGAGGCCAACGAACTGAACTTTATCAATGGCACGTACGTATATACCTATAATAACGATTGGAGCGACCATACCCCTTGGAACTATGGTGGGGTGAAGCCGACGGCTTGCAGCATGGTCTATTTCACCAGCAAGAATCCACTCAATGCCAATTCGTGGACCTATGGGACCAACTACTTCAAGAACACTGGCGAGAACGGCATGAACTACGGCAACAACCATACCCACCTACACAAATATCAGGGCAAGTGGTATTTGTTCTATCAGGCCAACAATCTGGAACATTCTATAGGTAGTAGTGGCGGTTTCCGCAGCATCTACGTCGACGAGATTGAAGTGGACGAGGTGAACGTCATCATCAAGGAGTGCAAGCCCACTTTCCAGGGTGTGACTGCCATCAAGAACCTTGACCCCTACACCGCACAGTATGCCACCACGGCAGCCGCCACCCTCGGCATCATCCATGAACAGGCCGATGGTGACGGACACATGGTGGCTAAGGTGGGCACGCCAAGTACCATTGCTCCCGTTCCGTCTGAAGGCATCATCGAGGTGCGCAACGCCGATTTCTCTGGCTCCTCCAACACGTTGAAGTGCTTGGTGAAGGGCAATGGGAGCGTCACGCTACGTCTTGACGACAAAGACGGAGCCGATGTCGCCACCGTCAACAATACGGGCGACAATTGGAAGGAGTTGACGGCTACCTGCGCCAGTACACCGAGTGGCGTGCACACCGTCTACTTCATTTTAAGTGGCGATGTACGCTTCGACAAGTGGGTCTTGGGCAATGTTAGTTTGACGGGAGTTAACGTTCCGCTAATTGATAATGGAAAAACGACAAATGATCATTCTGTCTACGACCTTCGAGGCATTCGCAACCAGCAACCTGTCAATGGACTGAACATCGTTCGCATGAACGACGGAAGCGTAAGAAAAATACTAAATCAACATTAATATCTCAAATTTCACAAGTTTCGCTTAGAATTGACAACCATGAAGATAAGACTATCGCTGACCACGCAGATTGCAGCCGCTCTGGTGCTTGCCATCTTGGCAGGTGTCCTGCTACAGGGCCAT
>CACYEC010000446.1 GCA_902773225.1 uncultured Bacteroidales bacterium | reverse complement strand
TATCTTGTTCTGTTCTTCTACACCAAAGACAGAAGGGACCGACGGCGCACAGGTGGAACGTAGCATTGAAGACATGCTGAAGACTGCCAATCTGAAGGAGAATGAGGATTATCATATTCAGAGAATTATGGATCATTCAATTGATGCATTGGAGATTCCGGGAGGACAGAATTAAGGTTGTATTTCATTACTGTTAGACAACGGGCGGTATTGACAGGCGGGTGACCGAAGGGAACCGGCCTGCGTGCGGAGCGAAAGGCTCTGATGGCTGCAAGCCATTTGTGCCTGTAGCGGGGGTTGATTTAAAAAGAATAATATATGGATAGTAGAGTATATTACGGTGAGTATTCGCTGAAGCATTGGATAAAAATGCTTCTTTCAAAGAATATCATCCTGCCGGAATACCAGCGTAGTTTTGTGTGGGATGAGAAGGATGTGAGAAGACTTGTTGATTCTATACAACATGGGCAGTTTGTTCAGCCGGTGACTATTGCTTTGTATAAGGTTGACGAGGGTGTGCCAGGACAGAACCTGATAATTGATGGTCAGCAACGTCTATCATCTATATTGCTAGCATACTTGGGCTATGTGCCAGACAAGAACAAGTTTGAAAAGCCTGAGATGCTTGCCAGTGATGAAGATGATGCCGCAGATGAGACACTTGACGATACTAACAGACGTGGGCCCATCAAATGGCGATTTAGCGAGCTATTTGATGATGGCGGTGATAACACCGAGAGGGCTATCAGGAAGAGACTGGAGAAAGACCCTCGTTATTCTGTGCTTGATTTGCATCTGCCGGAGAATTTCTTTGATAAGGCTTTCTTGGGATATAGCTATATTGTGCCGTCAACAGCTGACGCACATGTTGTCCAACGAGGCTTCTCACAATTGTTCCGAGACATAAACTACTTTGGCAAGAAACTCTCAGCACTGGAAAGCCGCCGTTCACTTTACTACCTTAACGCGGATTTGTTGCCTTATCTGGAAGGCCAGACTGCTGACAAGAAGGATGTTCTATGCAATATGCGGTTGGTGGATAAGATGCAACCCATCAAGATAGACTTTGTGCGTTACCTTTCTATCATTTCACAATACACCATTACTGAGAATCCTAACAAAGTGCTGGTGGGCTATTCAGCATCTTCTACACGTGAGAGTTTCTATGCGGACTACGTCTCATATCTTTTGGGATTGGAACAGGAAGACAGGGAAGACAAGTTTGATGGATTCAATTTTGATACAACTTTCCCCAACCATTGCTGGAGGGAACGATATGAACGTTTAAGAGAGTCTGTAGAAAGGCTGAGACCAATGTTTAAGACTGCGGAAAAGAAAACAGATGCTTTTGCCTCTTGGATTGATGCTGACTATTGGTTCTTTGGGTTGATATACGCTATCGTTTTTGCCGGAAAGACCTTGAAAGACGATTTGACGGGTATTGATAAGGCGATAAACGATGAGATTACAGAGAAGAAGGATTGGGATTACTACGCAAAAACACCTAATAGATTAGGCAATTTGCGTGATCGTTTAGGAAGGTCAATAGATATTATCTGGGAGTATGTTCAGTGATGTTCACACAGACTTTATACTAAACCCTTTGATGGATGTGCTTGCTGAAGGTGTTCATGCATGCACATCATTGCCTGTGGGTATTGAGAACAGTGCGCTGGGGAAGTATTTCATGCAGTCGCTGTTTCTGAGGGTTACGGGTGCTCAAGAGCAGAAGTTGAAGTGCATTTGCTGGGTAATGGCCACGAATGACTACAGGTATAGGTATGACCTGCTGAATGAGAAGCATTATGGAGAATGCTCGGAGTATAAGCATAAAAGAGGAATCTATGTGGACTTGTGTAACCTTATACAAGGGTATGACAGTAAGTTTACGCCATTAGACGTTCTGACAGATTTACCTATCACAGAAGAAAGGGAGTCTGAACTCAGAAGCAAATGGGAGAATGAGATTGATGACAGTAGGAGGAAGGAAGCTGAACATATTATTGTAGAGAAGACTAAAAAGGGAGTCTCTTTAGATCAAGAAGATAAGGATGAAATCTTGAATAATCTATTGAGAAAGCTTTATCCCGAAAAAGAATGGAGAGAGCGACTGTTCAAGGAGAAGAAGGTGCAGTTTGTAAAGGACATTGTTCAGGGGCTGATAGCTGTGGTAGAGCATTCTCCGCTGACGGCGTGGAATTACAGAGAATTTCTGTTCTTCAAGGAGCACTGGCAGGATGTGGTGAATGAAAAGCAACTCATTCTGACAACCAATGAGTTTTTGGGTTCTGGGCTACAGATGTTCTATAAGCAGTTGGTATTTGAACAAAGAAACAGAATTGCGCATAATACTGCTTCGTGTCTAAAGGATATACCAACGCTTGACACACTGGCAGACAAAGGTTATGTGTATAAGAATTATTTCTTCCGTTTCGCTATACTGCTGGTGATAGATGAGGTGTTTACGCTGATGTTCAAAAGGTATAGGGAATTGGGATTGAGGCAATTATAGCGTGTGTGGGGGTGTCTTAAAAAAGAATAATAATACATAAGGAATGCAATAAAATACGAAGAGAATCGTTAATTTTGCAATTTGGAATAGTTCGCAAATTTGAATAATGAATAAT
>CACYEC010000445.1 GCA_902773225.1 uncultured Bacteroidales bacterium | reverse complement strand
CAATAGAAAATCAGCCTTCCAAAGTAATCCGCGCCATCGTTCCTGATGGACAAAGAATAAGCCGCTTCTTTATACTGAATCAACGTATCGGGGAAATTCAGGTTGACGAGTGACAATAAGGCTTGGCTCTCCTCTGCGGTGGTAATGCTCACTTTGTCATTCCCTACCCTCACATTGGCATAATTAGGTGTACCAATGGTTGTCTTTGCTTCTTTCCATTCACCATTGTCGTCGTACACCACACACAGCCGATAGGTGCCCACTGCCACATCGGCAGGTATGGAAAATGTTAAGGTGTCGGTGTAAGATGTGTCGGTAATCTCCTCAAGGTCGAACTTTCTATCGTAATAGGTCAGACAAGCCACCACGCCGTCGTTGTCTTTCAAAGCCAATGCAGTCTTGCCTTCGTTTTCAGCCCAACCGATATTGCAGAGGTTGTGGGTAGCCACACTCAACTCACCTCCCCTTTTGGCCTCGCCATTCAGAATCGCAATATGCGACAAGGCGAATAGATGGGTTTGTTGACTGCCCTGCTCTGCGGGCTTCACACCCACAATGGCCATCTGCAGGAGGTTCATGCCTCCCTCAGGATTGTTCTTGTCGTACCATTCGGGCTGGTCGGGCGACATAATCTCGAGGTCGTAGTAACCATTGGTGTAGCCCGTCATTCCCCAATCGAAATGGAACATGCCGTTCTCGTCGTAACCATCGCAGACAAAGGCATGGGCAAGACTAATCGACCATCCGCTGTAAAGGATGGGACGCCCTGATGCCAGTTCTTCCATGAACATATTCCGCCATTCGTAAGGCTGGTAGAACGAATGGTAGTACATCTGCATACCAGCGTCGTAACCGAAAAACTCGTATAATGACTGTACCTGATAGATGGGGCGCGCACCGCTTTCAATAGGGCCATAGCGCATCCTGCAAGCAATACCGCAGTCGCTCATCAACAATGCCACGGCATTCGCTTCTTGATCGGTAAAATCCTCGTCATAACGGTAGAGCATATGGTACCAGTCATAACGGTGGGCGCTGAAGTCTGCTGTTAATTCCTGATTACAGCCAAGACGGTCGGTATAGGTGAAGGCACCTGTACCGACCACGGGCCAGCGGTGGTAGTGCATCACCTGTGCCTGTGCGGTAGCTACACAGCCCGTCACACACCTAAGCGTATCTTTCATGGGGCAAAGTCGGTTGAACGGGTCTTTCTGATCCCACATATTCGGCAACAACGGGTCAACTCTGTCGGGGAGCCCTTCCTTACGGGGATAAAAAACGCGCTGAGGTTTGGTCTTGCCTTCCACCACATTTTTGACATAAGTATAGAGATTCCGCATCACCATTTCACCGATGCTGCCTTCTTTAGGTTCTTGATAACCACCTTCAAAAGAATAGCCCAAAATCGGTTTACAACGACTATCACCACTAACTATAATAAAACCTTGATTATCAGATAAATTAAAAAGATATATTAAAGTATCACTTGAAGTATCTTCCAAATACTCTTCAGTGGTTTTCGGGATATATTGAACAAGGCGAATTTGCTTTGCCTTTCTACCGTTGACATAACCATCTTCATACTTGGTCAGGAAGTCCATGGCAATGGCTTTTGCCTCATCCACGTCAATGGAATGGGCAATGCAGTTCAAACACACTGTTGCGAACAAGAGAATGATGGAGATTTTCTTCATAGCGAATGAAAGCGATTATTTGTTATAGATGCTATAGATTACTATAGAAACTATAGATACTATAAAAAACTATTTGGCTTATATCAATTCTGAATATTCAGCGGGCAAGGGGATTTCGATTTTCAGGTGCTCGCGAGTGACCGGATGAGTGAACTCCAGTTTGTAAGCATGGAGCATGATTCGTCCCAACGGGTCTTCAGTTGCACCGTATTTGCTGTCTCCGACAATAGGATGCCCTATGTCCTTCATGTGCACACGAATTTGGTTCTTGCGTCCTGTGTCGAGTTTCAGGTCTATCAACGAATATTTGTCGTTGCGTCGGTTCACCCGGTAATGGGTGATGGCTTGCTGTCCACCGTTATCCACTGGACTTGACTCCATGGTGAAGTTTTTTCCTTCGGTCAGCCATGAAATGATGGTGTTGGCATTCTTCTCCACATTTCCCTCTACGACAGCCATATATCGGCGGTCTGTGACAATGTCGTGCCAGTTGTCGATGAACTGCTGTTGCACCTCTCTTGACTTAGCGAACACCAACAGTCCTGATGTCTCCCTGTCTAATCGGTGAACCAGATGGACACTGAAGGACTGACTCTTGTGCTTCACATACTCATTGAGAATCTTCTTCACGGAGTTCATTCTTGACCCACGCGGTTCAGCGGTGACGATACCCACCTGTTTTTCCACCACAATCAGGAACATATCCTCATATACCACGCTTACATAAGGATTGCGCAACTCATATATGTTTCTGCGCTTGATGATTTGCACAAGTTGGCCTTTTTTCAACGGATGATTATACTGGGTGGTGATTTTATGGTCCACATACACCATACGCTGAGTGAGAACCTCTTTTACCTTGGTCCTACTCGCTCCTTGCATCACTTTCATGAGAAATTCCATCAATGGCATATCCTCATTGACGGGATAATCAGTGTAGTGATTGGCTTGTCGTCGATTGTAGAATTCTTTGGTTGCTTGATTGTCTTTTTTTGCCATAATTTTATAACATCAGATTATATGAGTCACCTACCCTATTACTTCCCTTTTCTCTAATAACACGACGTTCTCCACATGATGAGTATGAGGAAACATGTCCACAGGTTGCACAGCGGTTACCTTGTAGTCCTTGTCGAGCAACTGCAGGTCGCGTGCCTGGGTTGCCGGGTTGCAACTGACATAGACGATGCGTTCGGGACTGGCGAAGAGAATGGTATTCACCACATCGGTGTGCATGCCAGCACGTGGCGGGTCGGTGATGATTACATCTGGCCGTCCATAGGTGTTGATGAACTCCTTGTTGAGTATGTCCTTCATGTCGCCAGCAAAGAAAAGCGTGTTGTCGATGCCATTGATCTCGGAGTTCTTTCTCGCATCAACGATGGCCTCAGGCACATACTCTATACCGATGACTTTTTGGGCTTGGTGTGCCACAAAGTTGGCAATGGTTCCTGTGCCCGTATAGAGGTCATAGACCAGTTCATGGCCAGAAAGGCGAGCGAAATCACGAGCCACCTTATAAAGGTTGTAGGCTTGTTCTGTGTTAGTCTGATAAAAGGATTTTGCACCTACTTTGAATTTCAGACCCTCCATTTCCTCAAAGATATGGTCTTTGCCTTTGAACACGACGACCTCCTGGTCGCCGAAAGTGTCGTTGAACTTGTGGTTGTCGACATAAAGCAACGACGTGATTTCGGGAAAGGTCTTTTCCAGATAGCCCAACAATCCTTCCAATTGTATTTTGTCGTCTTCAGAATCAATCTGAACTTGCAGTAGCAACATCAATTCGGTAGTGTTGGAAGTGCGTATCATCATGTCGCGCAAGAGTCCCTGGTGTTGACGTATGTCATAGAATGAGAGTTGGTGGGCTAATGCATAATCACGGATGGTGTTGCGCAGTCGGTTGTTGATGTCGTCCATGAGGAAGCACTCGTCGATGTCGAGTATCTTGTCGAATGCTCCGTTGATATGGAATCCCACGGCGTTCATCTGGTCATAAACCACGTTGGTCGCTACTTCTTCCTCGGTCAGCCATCGTTTATTGGAAAAACCGAACTCCAGTTTATTGCGGTAACATTGAGTCTTCTCCGACCCAAGAATGGGTGAGACAGATGGCAAATCCACCTTCCCGATACGTGTAAGGTTATCAACGACTTGCTGTTGCTTGGCTTTGAGTTGCTCCTCATATTTCAGACACTGCCATTTGCATCCACCACAGATGCCGTAGTATTTGCAGAATGGTTGTGCCCGCAGTTCTGATTTCTTGTGAAATTTCACCGCCACACCCTCCATATAACTGTGTTTCTTGCGTTTCACCTGAATGTCGACAATGTCGCCAGGTACAACGTAAGGCACAAACACCACCTTGTCATCGACTCTTGCCAAGGCATTGCCTTCTGCGGCCACTGCCGTGATTTCTATGTTCTCCAATAAGGGTAGCGGTTTCTTCTTGCGCATGATAAATACATTTTTGACTATTCAGACTAACTCAAACTATTTCAACAATTTATACTATAACGACTATTTGAGACTATTATATTTAGAAAGAATAAGCGAGACCGAAAGTCAGGTACTCGTTGAACTGGAAGTATCCGAGGTTGCTGTCGTAGTAGTCGCGTGAGCGGTTGTCGTCGAATCTCCAGAGTGTGAACAGTTGTGCCGAGATAAAACGGCTGAACTTGAAGTCGAACTTGTTCTCGAACTCACCTTCAGCGTATTTGTAACTGGTGAAGTAATAGAATCGACTGGTCCAAGTAAGGTTTTTTGCCAAATGGTATGTGAGGTTGGCCTCTATCTTCGAACCGATGTCATGTGTGCAGTCCTCGCCCACCATGTTATACACCGCGTGAATGTTCTCGTCATCCTTTCCGATGTAGCGCATCTTGTAAGAGAAGGGTAACAGTGCCAGTGAGAAAGCGTTGTCGTTCTTGAGCGTTGGCTTGAAGTCCATACCGATAGAAGCGAAGAGATCGAATGGAGCGAAGAAGGCGCCATAGCACTTGCGGTCGTTGGTACGGTATGAAGGCATGAACTGCGTTTGTGCCTCGACGGATGCAGTATAGAACCATGACTTGGCGGCCTTCACACCGAGTTTGGAACGTGCGTAGAGTTTGTCGTTGTTGGTGAGGAAAGTGTGGCAGGTGTCGCTGGGTGCAGTGATGAATCCGAGCCTCATTTCCAGTTTATTGTCCCATTGCAGTCGCTTTTGGTTGTCGTAGTTGGCCTCGATAATCAGCGAGGCGAGCATGGACTGGGTGTTGTTTCCACCCTTGTACCAGTTGTCGGAGAAGTAATTCTGTGTGAACTGCAGTCCGAAAGAACCTGTGCGTTTCCAGAAGTTGGGTTTGGTGACGGAAACGTCCACATCCACATCGCCTGTCACTTCTGCCACGTCTGTCACTTCGTCAGCACTGGCGATGATGGTGTTGAGTTCCTTGTCGCTCTCAATGGGTTCCTCGCTTTCCACCAGTGTTTCTCTCATGAACTTCTCATCGTAGTTGTTGAAGGAGTTGGGCGATGTGGTATAGAGCCTGAAAAGGTTGGCATTGGCCAGAGAGTCCATCTGTTCCCTCATGCGCATACCCAGTGATTTCTCTGCATCCTTGGCATCCACGTCGAGTGTGAATACTTGATGTGTGGCACGGCTGAGATAGGTTCCGGGGGTGAAGATGGAGAGATAGTATGGATTGAGTTCGTCATTTTGTTCCTCTTTCGTGAGGATGTTGTTTTTGACAGTTGCCAAGGCTGTGGTATATTTGTTGACCACATTCCTGTTGATTCTACTGTTCTTTCGCGTTGTCTGTGCATCTATCGCCTGCGTCAGTAGCGCAAAGACGATTAAGGTGAATAACTTTTTCATACTCATTAGTTTATTATGGTTATTATTTTTTGATGATTCATTGTTGTTTTACAAAATTTCGAGAACTAATCTGCATTTCCCACTACACACAGTTTCATCGTGTCGGCATCAAGATAACGGTTGGCCATGTCCATGATGTCTTCGGCTGTAGTGTCGCGCACGAATTGGTTCTCTGTCAGGATGTAGTCGTATGGGTAACCTTTCATATACACGCTCATCAACATCTTGCTTAACCCTAACCCAGGCTCATGCCTCCTGCATGAATAGCCGATTAGGTAGTTCTTCACCCTGGCAAGTTCTTCCTCTCCCACTCTCTCCGTCCTTAACACCTTGATTTCCTTGTGGATTTCCTCAATCACTTGTTCAACGGTCTCGTTGGCTGTGGCGGTTGATATCATGAGGGCTGTCTCGCATAAGGATTGCCTCAGAGAGGCCTGTATGCCGTAAGTGAGTCCTTTCTCCTCTCTGATGTTCGTCATCAGTCTGCTACCGAAATAACCACCTAACAAGGTGATGGTGACCATGAGTTTGGTGAAATCGGGATGATCCCATCTGGGCAACAATTTACCCATGTAAATGGCAGACTGCACACCTGGCATCTTCATTCTGATAACCTGTTCGGCCGATGGGTCAATGTGGGGCCAAGCAGGTGGTTGATAGACAAAATGACCTTTTCCCCACGCAGCTTTTCCGAAATACGCATGGAGTAGTTCTATGGCTTCGTCTGTGATGTTGCCTGTCATCCACATCTGGCAGTCGGAAGAGCAGATATATTTCTCTTGGAAGGCGAACAAGTCCTCACGGGTCAGTGTATCATAATCTTCCAATTTCGCGAATGACGTACAGCGGTGCGACTTGCCGTAGAGGGCATCAAGGAATGCCTCGTAGCATACAGAATCGACATCTGTATTTCGTATGGCCGCTGATTGTTTCATCATAGACACAGTGGTGTCGAAACGTTTCTGGTCGTAGGTGGGATGTGTGAGCAATGATTTCATCACTTCCAACATTTGGGGCAGGTTCTTGGAAAGGCAAAGCAAGGAAATGCTTGTGCCAAGATACCCCGTTCGGCTATAGATCGTTGCGCCATTGTAGTCTATCGTCTCGGCGAGCGTGTCTGCGTCGTATTCCTCAGAACTGGTGCTGAGTAGGCTTGAAGCAAAGTATGCCTGCAAACAGCGGTTCTGATGCCATTTACATCCATGGAAGAAGAAATCAACCATCACAATCCGGGTGTCCTCAAGAGGGATGAGGTTGACGGTCAAACCATTGTCGAAGGTCTTCTGCTTGACTTCGATGATGTGGTCGAATCCAAAAGGATGTATCTCCGGTTGTTTCATTTGGATGATGGATAACGATAAGTGTAAGTTGTCAGTTGGAATTCTGATTGGGCCATCATTTCACGCCCTCTCTGCTGGCAAGGAAAATCTCGGCTCGGGCCAAGTCGTCTGGTGTGTCGATTCCGATGGTTTCAATGTCTGTAATGCCAACCTTGATGGTGTAGCCGTTCTCTATCCAGCGAAGCTGCTCAAGCGACTCGGCAATTTCCAGGCTCGATTGAGGAAGCGATGTGATTTCGGCCAGCACCTCAGCACGGTAGGCATAAAGTCCGATGTGTTTGTAATAGGTGTGCATGGACAGCCAGTCCTTTTGCTCACCTTTCCTGATGTAGGGTATGATGGAACGGCTGAAATAGATGGCGCGCATGTTTTTGTCGACGACTACTTTGGGAGAGTTGACATTCGCAAGGGCATCGAATCCCTGTCCTGGAGTGAAAGGCTTCACCAGAGTGGCGATTTGAGTTGTAGGGTCGTCGAAACAACGTTTGATGGCATCGAGTTGAGAGGGATGAATGAATGGTTCATCCCCTTGCACATTGACTATCACATCATACTTCTCACCTATCTTCTGGTATGCCTGCTGGCAACGGTCTGTACCACTCTTAAGGTCTGTTCCGGTCATCACCACTTTGCCTCCGAATCCCTTGACTGCATCAAAGATGCGCTGGTCATCGGTGGCCACATACACTGCGTCCATATTTTGGACTACTTGCTCATATACTCGTTCTATCACGGGTTTTCCACCCAAAATAGCAAGGGGTTTAGCAGGAAAGCGCGTCGAAGCGTATCTTGCTGGAATTATACATAAGAATCTCATCTCTCAACTTTTTAATTGGTGCAAAATTACGTGAAAAAAAACAAACAGCAAAGCAATTCTATAACAATCTTACGGGGAAGAGCGTTGTCTATGTCTTCATGAAAATGCACTTATTTCATCAACCGTTCAATTTGTCTGGAGGAGGCTTCTGGCAAAAGCGTTTGCAGATGGTTACGGACGCGCTTGAAAGATTCGAGCGGAGTACGCTCGCATTGGCATGCTTCTTTACCGTAAAGTTGTTCGGGGGTGGTGAGCAACGACCATCCCCAGCCATATTCGTGGTTGTGCCGGTCACGCGGATAGACGAAGTCCTCTGTCACGATACGGCATCCCATCTGCAGTCGGGTGATGTAAGCATCGAAGCGACTGCGCATCTTGGGACCAGTGAAACCGCATAATGAGCGGAGTTCACGTGTTATCAGACTACCATGCTCTGCCAGTACCAATAGAATGGTTTCTTCGATGCTACCAACACTTGGCGCAAGATGAAGTCTGCGTCGGTAGTTGCAAAAGTCTGGCCACCAGTCGAGACTAACGAATCCCGCTTTACCTCCGAAGAACTT
>CACYEC010000444.1 GCA_902773225.1 uncultured Bacteroidales bacterium | reverse complement strand
GGTCGTTTTCGCACCAAAACTCGGGAAGTGGAACTACCTCATAAAACCCAACTATTGAGGCAACTTATTTTTTAAGCATTACTTAATATCAACATAAAATGGCTCAAATATCATATAATTCATCAAAAATCTTCAGAAAAGAACGCATTATCGCGAATTTATTGTAATTTTGCAAAAAAAGGAGATACTGATATGGCAACAGCAATTAAAGCAATACCAACCCTGAAAGGCAAGGATGCACGAGAGTTTCTTCGTCGAGCAGAAGAGAACGAGCGTGATTACAAGGAAAGCCAGAACAAAGACCAACACCCTTACTGTGTGATGGCTCAAGAAATATTGAGCAAGGCAGGGATGCTGTAAAACATAATTCTTAATGGCTTTCTTGATAGATAATTGTACTTTTTTGAACTTACAGAGGACGTTCTTGCCCTATGTAAGCCATTTACATGTGGCAATGAGGATTTAGATGATTTCTTCCTAAATGATGCCACACGCTATGCACATTTTCTAATGGGAAAGACATATTGCTTTCGTCTTAATAGTGACCCCTCGATAATAGTTTGTGCCTTGACTGTTTCCAATGATAGTATCCGTATCTACGACCTTCCCCGCAGCAGACGTGATTATATGAAAAGCCTCACTCATCACGAAAAGCCTTTGCGACGCTACCCTGGAGTATTGATTGGCCGTCTTGGAGTGAACAGTCTGTTCGCAGGTAATGGTGTTGGAAGTGAAGCACTTGATTTTATAAAAGGGTGGTTTTATTCAAGTAGTAACAAAACAGGATGTCGTTTTTTGATAGTTGATGCTGTCAATGAGTCCCATGTCCTGTCTTTTTATGAAAAAAACGGTTTTCAACCTCTTTTCTCAACTGAAGAACAAGAATTTAACTACACAATAGGGAAGAAAGATATTACTGCAAAGTTAGCCACTCGCTTTATGTATTATGATTTGCTGAAGATGCGTAAAGAAGGCTCTTTGTCATGAACGTGTATAATTCAACTTTTGCAAGGACAGTGGCTATTATGGATGTTTCCCTCTCAATCAAAGCAAAGGGGAGTCTAAAACTATCTTAAATAGTATTACAATCTTGTAAAAACTTTTGCGTCGATTGGAAAAAATGGTACTTTTGCTTGCCTCTATCAAGGGAAGAGGATATTGTTAAACTTTAATTTTTAGTGTCATGCAGAAGTACGAGAAAATCATTGTGGCCGCTATCGTGGCTGTGGGGCTCTGGGCGCTGGGGCTGTGCATCAAGGGCGGTATTGACAACTTCACCAACAAGGACCGTCGGGTTACGGTGAAGGGACTGGCTGAGAAGGAGGTGGATGCCGACAAGGTCATCTGGACGCTCAGCGTGCAGGAGTCGGGCAACGAACTGAAGCCTCTCTTTAACGTTATCAATGGTAAGGTGGAAATCATCAAGGCGTTTCTGGAAAAGAACGGCATCAAGGACAAGGGAACTGTCACGGTTGCCACGTTCGAAGTGAATGACAATCTGGCCAATGTCTGGGGCGACAACAAACCTCTTTACCATTACACTGTGGGACGTTCTGTAAAAGTGACGTCGAATGACACGAAGTTTATCAGTGAGTTGAGGCTTAAGGTAGATGAACTGATTGACCAGAATGTCATATTGCAATCCGACTACGCTGACTATGACTACACCCAATTCCAGCAACTGAAACCGGAAATGATGGCGGAGGCAATTGCAAACGCCGAGAAAACTGCCAGCCAGTTTGCTGAAAACAGCCACTCCACCATCAACAAGATTGTGGAAGCTGGACAGGGAGAGTTCTCCATCGAGTCTGCCGACATTCCCTATAAGAAGAAAGTACGTGTGGTATCTACCATCACCTATTCCCTGAAGGACTAAATAACTGTAAGCTGAAGGGCACCCACTACTTGAACAGCATAGCAGGCAAGGTTGACATCCATCAACCTTGCCTGCTTCAAGTTGTTAAGAAAGGCAGAATTAGAGGATACCTGCCCATTATATGCTGGCGAATAAATCCTTGGCTGTCAGTTGGCTGTGGACAATTGATGAATGCATGCCTTCCGATAGGCCCATAGGCGTGATGAAGGTGTGGACTGCACCACGACGGACACCTGTTACTTCCATAAAGAGGTGCTTACGGTATTTGAGTTGGCTTTCGTACTCTTTCTTGATGACGAAAGGGGCTTCACT
The DNA here is from genome assembly GCA_902773225.1 of uncultured Bacteroidales bacterium. GTDB lineage: Bacteria > Bacteroidota > Bacteroidia > Bacteroidales > Bacteroidaceae > RUG11857. Next base: position 6,754 of record CACYEC010000444.1, on the reverse strand, counting down.
GAATTTCATCTCAACTAAATGGATAATCTTGTCTGCACGTTTGATGACCAAGTCTATCTGAGCGCCCTTTCGAACATCGTCTTTTTGGGGTATAAAACGCCAAGAAGATGATTCTGTGGCCATACCTGAAATACCAAGACCTCGTTTGATGTGAGGGAGGTGGCGAAGGCATACTTCCTCAAACGTGAAGCCTTCCCATGACTCAACACTGCGGTCTGTGAAATGATGTTGCCAATACTGATCATCACGCGACCGATTGTTTTCGACGTATCGGAAATAAAACAACGTGTAGAAGTCGGCAAGACGATAGAGTGTTTGCTTGTTCTTGTTGCCATATTGAGAATACGTCACGATGAAATCACATCGTTCCAAGTTGTCAAGCATTTTCGTTAATCCACCACCGCTATAACCTGTGGCTTTCTCTATCTCGCTCCTAATGAAACCCTGACGTTTTGTCGCTAACAGGCGAACGATGTCAATATAGCGGTCGGCATTGCGAAACAGGGCATTGTAGAGCTCGTTGAATTCATCGCGTAAGTCACCACCGCGATGGAATATCAAAGCGTCGATGTTCTCAGGCAAGCTCAGGTATGGGCGCAAAAGACTCAAATAGTACGGTACTCCACCAAATACCATATAGCATTGTAGTATCAGATACTCATCCCAGTCGAACCCGTGGTCTTCAAGATAGGCTTTACATTCGCTCAAGTAAAAAGGACGGAGAAAGATGCGATGGGTAATACGGTTGTGAAGGCCGCCTTGGTTGTTCTCAATTTTTTCTCTCATCCAACTGGTTGCACTACCGCACGCAATAAGAACGATGTCATCGCGGTTCTGTACCCAATTGGCCCAGAAATATTCCAGCTCAGAAATAAAATCGCTTCCCTGGGTGTCCATCCAAGGCATCTCATCGAAAAACAACACTTTACGGTTTTCTTTGCAACTATCTAAATATCGCTCCAAAGCGAGGAATGCCTCATGCCAGTTTGGAAATATGGGTATTGATTGGTCTGAAGAATAACGAATTAGTGACTCACGGAAATTTTGCAATTGAAGGTTTTTCGTTTGTTGATGAGCGCCTACATAATGGAAGGTATAGTTGTCCTCGAAGAATTTGCGTACAAGAAATGTCTTGCCAACTCTCCTTCGTCCATAAATGACAATCAATTCGGAACGGTTGGACTCCATGGCCCATTGTAGCTCCTTGCGTTCATGCTCACGCCCTATCAGATGATCCATTTTGACTTGTATTTATTTATTGTTTCTGACGATTGCAAAGTTAAGTATAATTGGTGGAAGAGCAAAGCTTTTCCGTCCAAATCTATGCTTTTTAACCCACATTTGGACGAAAACAGGTGGATTTCCGTCCAAATCTATACTTTTTAACCCACATTTGGATGAAAACAGATGGATTTCCGTCCAAATCTCAGTCGTGTGCCCGGCCTTTCCACGGCATGGTAATCACAAGCATCCGACCCTATGCCCAGCATTTTCACGGCCAGCTGTAATGTTTCAAAATGTTTCATTTTGTCATACCCATGAAACATTTTTGCATATAACATTGCATACGTATACATAAAATCGCCCGAAAACACCTCAAAATATGCATTTTTATTACATTTTCTGCATATTTGACCTTGTTTTAACATTTGTTATGAAACATTTGACTCCAGTGTAATTCTACTCACTCCCTGTGTCCCTGAAAGGGACGTCTCTCAATAACCGTGGGTGCATGCAGCCAACCGCAATGCACCCAGGAATCTCATGCGAATACCAATTACCCATCAACCCTGAGAGGGTCGCCCATCGCTTGATATCTCTGATTTGGACTATTACCAAATGACTCTTGTATTACTACTTACAGGGAACTAAAGTGAGGCAAGTTCTTATTCTTATATTTCTTAATTCCATGTAGTTTCTCAAAAATATTGATGCCCGACGGCCAAAATCAATAAAAAGATGTAAATTTGCATTTGGAACAACCAATCACGATGGGTATGACGACAAGAAGATGCCCCGAATCACGTATAAAAACAACAAATAACCATAACAATCAGAACATGAACAGAAACACAACACTCGCTGCTCTGGCGCTGATGTGCGCCATGAGCATCCAGGCTCAGAAACACACAGTGAGCAGCCCTGACCAGCAATTGGTGGTCGATATCGAACTGACGGGGGGTAAAGCCACCTACTCTGTGAAGTACGCCGGTAAACAGATGCTTGAGGCGTCGCCATTAGGACTGACTGCCAACATCGGTGACTACAGCCAGGGACTCAGTTTCGTGGAGGAGAAGACCGCCGTCATCGACCGCCATTACACGCTCGACCGCTCCAAACAGAGCCAGGTGGATTACAAGGCCAATACCTTGACAATGACACTGCAAAACGCCCGACGGCAGAAGATGGACGTGGAGTTCCGCGTCAGCGACAACGATATCGCTTTCCGATACATGGTGCACCATCCACAGGAAACTGGCAGTCTCAGGGTGATGGAGGAAACCACTGGTTTCGACTTCCCAGCACAGACTACCACCTTCCTCTGTCCCCAGAGCGATGCCATGGTTGGTTGGAAACGCACCAAGCCAAGTTATGAGGAGGAGTACAAACTCGACGCCCCCATGAGCGATAAGTCGCAATTTGGACATGGCTTCACCTTCCCATGCCTCTTCAAGGTGGGCGACAACGGATGGGTACTGGTCAGCGAGACGGGAGTCGACAGCCACTACTGCGCAAGCCACCTCAGCGACGCCACAACTGGCGGACTCTATACCATCGCTTTCCCCATGGCTGAGGAAAACAACGGCAACGGAACGGTGGAACCTGCATTCGCACTGCCCGGCCACACTCCTTGGCGCACCATCACCGTGGGAAGCACGCTGAAACCCATCGTCGAGACCACCATACCTTGGGACAACCTCGAACCACTCTATGAACCCACTATCGACTACAAATACGGACGCGGAACCTGGAGCTGGATCGTTTGGCAGGACAACAGCATCAACTACGACGACCAGGTGAAATACATCGACCTCGCTGCCGCCATGGGATACGACTTCGTGCTCATCGACAACTGGTGGGACACCAACATCGGCAAAGAGGGTATGGAACGACTCGCACAGTATGCACACAGCAAGGGCGTCAGTCCTTTCGTGTGGTACAGCTCCAGCGGTTATTGGAACGACATTGTGCAAGGACCCATCAACCGAATGGACAACCCCATCGTCCGCAAGAAGGAGATGAAGTGGCTGAAGAGCATCGGAGCCAAGGGCATCAAGGTGGATTTCTTCGGTGGCGACAAGCAGGAGACCATGCGCCTCTATGAACAGATTCTCAGCGATGCCAACGACTACGGCCTGATGGTTATCTTCCATGGATGCACACTGCCAAGAGGGTGGGAGGTGCTTTATCCCAACTACGTGGGCAGCGAGGCTGTGCTGGCCAGCGAGAACATCTACTTCTCACAGCACTTCTGTGACGAGGAGGCCGTGAACACAAGCACCCATCCTTTCATCCGCAATGCGGTGGGATGTATGGAATATGGCGGATGTTTCATGAACAGAAGGATGAACCGCGACAACAAGGGGGGCAACACTCGCAAGACTACCGACGCATTCCAGTTGGCCACCACTGTGCTTTTCCAGAATCCCATCCAGAACTTCGCACTCACGCCCAACAACCTCGATGACGCTCCTGCCATCTGCATGGACTACCTGCGCCAGGTGCCTACCACGTGGGACGAGACTATGTTCATCGACGGCTATCCCGGAAAGTCGGTGGTGATGGCACGCCGGCATGGAGAAAAATGGTACATCGCCGGTGTGACTGCCTCCAAAACCGCACAGACCTTCGAACTCTCCCTGCCGATGTGCAGTAAAGGCGATGTGGTGACTGTGTATAGCGACGGCAAAAACCGTGAGCCTGAGATGAAGCAGGTGAAAATCTCCAACCCCAACAAGGTGAAGATTACCGCACAGGGCGACGGAGGCTTCGTCATTGTGAAATAAAAACTCACCCACGATGCAGTATGGAGCATGATAAACCGTTGGCCTTTCTGTTTCGCATAGGAAGGCCGCGGTTGGGAATTCACCTAAAAACTTGAGATAATGAACAACTGGAAATCAATTCTCCTGTCATTGCTGAAAACCTTTGCCGCTACGCTTCTCAAGCAAAACAGTAGTGAAGAAGGCACCGGCCAAAGGACAGGACAAAATACAAGAGCACACATGGAACAAAGTACAGGACAAAGCAAGTGGACATACGGCAACCACACCTACATCATGAAGGGCAACCTGACAGCTGAGGGGTACAACCCTTCTGCCACAGGCGTTGTGACGTTTACCAACGTACCCGCTGACTACAATGAGTTCGAGGCACTCTACAGAGAATTCCTCGGCAAGACACCTCATGGCACAGCTGCCATGATGACAATGGCGATGGAGATTTACGGACGTGACCGCGAGGAAGGGCTTCGTTGCATCCAACTCATCAACTGGCCAACAAATGTCAATTCCGTCGTCTCCATTCTGAAAGAAAGATACGGCACGTCACAGTATGCGCCTGCCAACGACTCCTACACACAACGCTATATTCCTGCCGCAGTGCTGAAAGGGGCCAAGCCCGAGAACGGCTATACACCCATCGAGCCTTACACGGTCGAGATGAAGGCAAGCGTGAACCAGCATCAGAATATGCAGTTCATGGGGTCGGGATGCGTGATGTATATCTACGTCATGGGAGACGGATGGGACACACACCAACGCAGCGTCGAGATTATCAAGCAACCTGACAACGAACTCCACCAGGTCTTCAATTGCCCCAGCCTCTACACACAATGCAAGCAAATCAGAGGCCAGTGGCCTGGACTGAAGTGAAACAGATGAGGGACGCGCATTTGATGCGCGTCCTTTTTTTAGGTTTCGGGAGTTAGAGGGGAGTTAGGCATTTGGGGGGCATTGGCGTATTTATGTAGATGAAAGAATTTCCGAGGGTAAAGAAAGCATGAATGATATTTGCTATTGGGCGGGGAAAGAACTATTTTTGCATGGAATTTGAAATACACATTCGATATCTGTCATAAGGATTGTTTTACTAAGAAAAGAAAGGAGGATAACATGAAACCAATGAGCGAAAGAGAGAAGGAATTGTATCAGAAGTTAATCTCTGGTCAGAAGTCCGAGAAGAGAAACCACAAGCTTTCACGTAAGAAACAACAGAAGGTTGGCTCGTCGCATGAAAACAACCAAGAGAGCGAGACTTGTCAGATCTTGGAGCAAGAACCGCCATGCGGGCTCGATGCTGTGGCAGGCATGGACGAACTGAAACTGTTGGTCAAAGAGGCGATGATTAATGTGGTGGAGAATCCTGAATGTGCATCTGCTTACGGCATACGTCCTCCCAGTATGTTGCTCTACGGCCCACCAGGATGTGGCAAAACCTTCTTCGTGGAGAAACTTGCTGAGGAAATGGGTATCAATTACTACAAGATTGTTCCCGACGACATTGCATCGCCCTACATACACGGAACTCAGGGGAAGATTGGAGAACGCTTCAAGAAAACCTTCGAAAACGCTCCATGCATCTTGTTCCTGGATGAGTTCGACGCCATGGTGCCTTCTCGTACCGAAAAGCAGGATTCCGCCAACCAAAACGATGAGGTCAACGAGTTCCTATGCATGCTCAATAACGCATCCGAGAAAGGGGTTTATGTCATTGCGGCAACCAACAGACCACAGATTATCGATAAGGCTGTGCTCAGAAGCGGGAGAATTGACGAGAAAATTTATGTGGGGATGCCAGACGAGAAGGCCCGCGAGGCGCTTTTCCGACTGGAACTCTCCAAGTTGCCAGTGGACGACAACATCGACTACAGCAAACTTGCCTTGCTGACTAAGGGATACAACTGCAGTGACATCACATACATTGTCAGTGTGGCATCCAGGGAGATGTTCAACATCAGCATCAAGGAAAAAGACAAACCTTATAAAACCATCACACAAGAACAGGTGGAGAAAGTCATCGCAAGGAAGACTCCATCCGTCAGTAGCAGAGACATCAAAGTGTACGAACGCTTGCGCAATGAGTTCTCACCACTCGAAACTGGATGTCAAACACAAGTCATAGGATTCCATTAAAGGTATATCTAAAAATCGCTTGCGATTTAATCGATAATTCGGGATAAATTGAGCATCCATTGATAGCATAGCACATAACTCACCAAGAGCGTATGAGTTTACTCCCATTTTTACTTACGTAGAGAAAGTTGAATATAAAAACAATACATGATATGAAGAAACAAGTGAAAAAAGCCCTTATGAAGTTGGGGTTCATTCTGAAGAAGATAGATAGACGTGGTTTTTCCTTCTATTATGAGGGAAGATTGTATTTATGCCTCCACAATAATGATGATAAGGACTTCCTTATGCTGGTGGTGAGAAAGACCTTCAACAAAGAAAAAAAGAGTGAACTGGACATCCTCAAGTTGGTCAATGAATTCAATATCGTTTCGAAATACATCAAGGCTACTCTTTTACAGAATGACATTTGCCTGGCCTACGAAAAGGAATTGATTGCAGAAGAGGACTTGGAAGAAACGCTGAAGAGAATGATTGACCGTCTCTGTACTGGTGTTTTCTGGTTTGAAGATGAATTGAACAATGAAGACGATGATGACGACGATGATGACGATGATGACGACGATGATAATGATGAGAATGATGATGAGGATTACGATGATTACGACATCGTTGACGAT
>CACYEC010000443.1 GCA_902773225.1 uncultured Bacteroidales bacterium | reverse complement strand
TGTGCGTCATGGTGGTTTTATTCCTTGGGACGATGATGTTGATATTGCCATGAAGGAAGAAGATTTGAAGCGTTTTTGCCAAATAGCGCCAGGAGAACTGCCTGACGATTTGTTCCTTCAGACCCGCGAGACGGATCCAGGAAGTAAGGAAAGTGGCATCACTAAGGTGCGCAGTCTCAACTCCATCTACATTGAGGATGGCGACCATTTCGTCGGTGACTATTGCAAGGGAGTCTATGTCGATATCTTTCCGTACGTAGATTATCCTGATGTCTCGCGTGCGTTCATGAAGAAGTTGTCGAGAGGCGTGGATGTGAGTTACGCTGTGCTTCGCCATCTTCATTACTATTCTTTCCGTTCTGTGGCAGAGTTTTTCTGGTTTGGTGCCAAGAACTTGTTCTGGCGGTCAGTGTTTGCGGTGCTGATGCTTTTCCGCAACAACAAGAAGTATATCGCCACCTCTTTGGAAACCAATGGTTATGGTTGCATGCACCTGCGTTCCGATATTTTCCCCACACAGGACATTGTATTTGAGGGTAAGAAGTTCAAGGCTGCCCGTGTGCCCGACACGTATCTCACGGAGCAATACGGCGACTATATGACAATTCCACCTGTTGAGAAGCGCATGATACACGGTGTGTTCATCATGGCTGAATTGGTGAAAGAGTGACACGAATCTTCATTTTTCAACACGAATTATCATGAATTGAAAACGAATTATCCATAAATTTAATATGAACCCAACAGCTAATATGGGTTGGTCATGAGAGAATAGGCAATATGATGTTTATGGAGGATTTATGCTAATGATATGCGTTGGGCATTGATGTTTTCCTTGAGGAAAATGGAAGCGTTTTCGCTGAATTTCTGACTTGATTCCGTGGTGAAGAACTGACAGGTTCCACCTTTGGTGAGCCGGGCATCCATATCGGTATGGCGCTGCAAGTAATCGGCGAGACTTTCCGCAATATAATGCCCTTGTGGGATGAGCGATATGTGTTCAGGCGTGTATTTCCGGATTTTATCGTTAAGCAAAGGGAAGTGTGTGCAACCGAGGATGATGGTGTCAATCTGCGGGTCTTTGCTTAGGAGTTTTTTGATACTGTCCTTTACGAAGTAGTCGGCTCCAGGCTTGTCATACTCACCGTTTTCTACGATAGGCACCCACATGGGACAAGCCTGACCAGTAACCGTGACCTCGGGAAACAGTTTCTGGACCTCCAAGCGATATGACTCCGACTTGATGGTGCCCTCAGTGGCAAATACGCCAACATGGTTGGTATGAGTGAGGCGACCCACCACTTCAGCGGTAGGACGGATGACACCCAGTACCCGATGTTCTGGAGCCTCGAATGGCAAGAACTTCTGCTGTATGCTTCGCAATGCTTTCGCAGAGGCAGTGTTGCATCCGATAATGACCAGCGGACAGTCCATATCAAAGAGTTTTCGTACGGCTTGCAATGTGAATTCATAAACCACATCGAAAGAGCGCGTACCATAAGGTGCGCGTGCGTTGTCACCGAGATAGATGTAGTCGTAGTCTGGCATACGTTTGCGGATGCCGTCGAGAATGGTCAGTCCGCCGTAACCTGAGTCGAAAACACCAATAGGTCCTTTGTTGTTTGCTTGGTACATGATTCTTCCGTTGCATATAGGGGCGCGTCTGGTCTTGACCGTCCTATTTTTGAATAGAGTTATCTAAAAAAGAGCGAAGGGACTACACCCATATTGCTGAATACAGATGCAGTTCCCTCCGTTTCTAATACTTTATACTATTTCAAACGGCTGATAGCCACTCCGTTGATGTCCTCTCCTTTTGACTTGTTGATGAAAGGACAGGCATTGCCATCGGTATTGATGATGAAGTCATAGCCACGTTCCACTCCGATGGCCTCTATCACTTGCATCATACGCGCATAAACAGGAGCCAGCAGTTCGGCCTTGGCTTGGGTGAGCAGTTGCTCAGCCTCGTTCTTGAACTGAAGGCTTTGGTCCATGAGTTGTTGCAGTTCTTTCTGCCGCTTGAGCATGATGTTCTCGGGGAACGACTTCTGTCCGTCCACATATTCCTTGAACTGCTTGTTGAAG
>CACYEC010000442.1 GCA_902773225.1 uncultured Bacteroidales bacterium | reverse complement strand
ATGATTAAATGTCCTCAGCAGGTGACTGAGAAGACGCAATGGACAGCCTTTCTGGCTGGTCCAATGAATGGCGCACCATCTTGGCAGACTCAAGCCTCCAAGGTGGCTGCTTGGGTGGGGATTGAGAACCTGACCTTATTGAATCCTCGTAAGACTGAGCGGTTTGTGGCGGGTACCTATCAGGTAAACTGGGAAACCTTTGGTCTGCGTATGTGTGATGTCATCCTCTTTTGGATTCCTCCTCAGGCCCGTGAGATGAAACCATGGCGTTACTATGCCATTACCACTAGGCTGGAAATGGCTGAGAACTTGGCACGTGGCCATAAAGTGATTATCGGCATTGATCCTGAGTTCAAGAACGAAAAGGGCGAAGATATGGCAGGCATTCACCATCTGAGGCGCATGGCAAAGTACTATGGCGTGAAGGAAATCCATACTTCACTCGAAGGATGCATGACGGAACTGAAGGCATGGATGGAGCGTCCGCGTAAGGAGGAAGAGCGAGTACATCATATTCCAGGTCCTATGTTTGATCCTATGGAGAAGTTGGGTCACCAGATGCAACCCAATACCAACCGGAACCAGACTCTGATGGAGCATTGGAATCAGACTGTGGCTCCGGGGGATGCGGTGTATATGGATGGAGAGTTAGGAGCTGAGGAGTGGAAACCATTCTTAAATGGCACTATTTTATAAAAAAGAAGCCGAGGGAATTGCTCCTTCGGCTTCTTTTTAGGTAATTATCCCAGATGCTTTAGTAATAATCTAGATATTTTACTTTTACGGACTTTTTCCAGTCCGCGTTCGCGTATCTGGCGAACACGTTCGCGGGTAAGCCCCATGTCAGAACCAATGTCATCGAGTGCTCTCTCCTGGCAACCTATTCCAAAACTCTGGGTTACAATCATTCTCTCCCTATCGTTAAGCGTAGCACATAGCACCTGCATCAGGTCGCTGCACATGGAGTCATGGTCAACCTTGTGGTCTGTATCATATTCTGAAGACGACACCATCGTATCGCCCATTGTCGTTCCTTTGTCCTCTCTAATGGGATCCTCCATGCTGGCGATGTGTGCTTCCGACTGAATGGCCTTTTCAATCTTGTCACTATCCAATGGAATGATGTCGCTCAACTCATCGGCAGATGGCAGACGCTGATGGTCCTGCATGAAAGCATCTGTGGCATTCTTTATCTTCTTGCCGATGGCAATCTGGCTCTGAGGCCTGCGCACCATGTTACTGTATTGTGCAATAGCTTGTAGGATGCTCTGACGAATCCACCAGATGGCATAAGAGATGAACTTGAATCCACGTGTCTCATCAAATTTCTCAGCTGCAGTGATGAGGCCTATGTTGCCTTCATTGATGAGGTCAGTGAGAGGCACACCCTGGTTCTGGTATTGTTTGGCAACTGATACCACAAACCTTAGGTTGGCAGTGACGAGTTTGTCCTTGGCTTGCTGGCCTTTCTCACCTCCGGCACGTATAGTCTGCCCAAGGGCTACTTCTTCGTCCATCGATACCATAGGTACACGGTTAATCTCATTGAGATACTTGTTGAGTGACTCTTCCGAACGGTTGGTGACGCTTTTGTTAATCTTCAATTGTCTCATTGTTTAATTTCACTTTCTGGTTGCATTGACGGTTAAAAACTTGTTGGTTTTCTTCATACTTCTGATTCTCTGGTTTGCGTGCAAAGATATAATTCGCAATCCATATGGGTGCCTTAATATATAGGTATATCAGAATATCGTATTACACACGGACTTGAGTGGGAATTATTAGGCAATTTTTATGGCAATGATATAGCAGTTGGCAAAAACAGCTTATGCGAATGATCCTACAGAGTTTTTTCGCAAAAACACCTAACACCTAACCCAACACCTACCCATTCGCAAAGCTTGTAATCAGACATCGCAAAGCTTGTAATCAGACATCGCAAAGCTTGTGATCAGACATCGGAAAGCTCGTGATCAGACATTGGAGAGACCATGAGCAGACATCGGAGGGCGCTTGATAAGGCATTGGAGAGGTAATCAAATGCCATCTGTTATATCATTGCCATTTTTATTGTTCCCAGACAACCTGGTGGGATGTTTTATACCTATAATATCAAGGCCTCAATCTCTTTTTTGCAGTATATTTGCACCTGGAAATCCAAGGAAACTCCGTGGATAGTTATTCTTATCCATTAATGATGGGTGTAAAAGCTTGAATTATGATAAAAGGTAAGAGAATAGGCAGACCTCTGCGCAAACTGAAAATACAAGAGCTCGCAGAGATGAATGAAGAATTACTACAGGGCATCATTGATGAAAATGAGGAACTTACATTGTTGTCGGCAGTCAATGGCATTGTGACCCTTGCAGAGAATTCGGAGTTGAGTGCGATGTTCTTTGAAAAGGCAGATCGGTTTATCTCATATCTGTCTGAGCGACAAGGCATCACAAAGATCCAGGCTGTCATATTGGCTCTATTTGTCGAGTCGAGTGCTGCAGGCAATACATCCGACTTGTCGGATGTGGCTTGTTTCCTCAACTGTAACAACGTACGCGTGTTGCAGTACAAAAGTGATGTTGACGATTTGGTAAGGAAAGGCATGCTGCGAATGATAAAAAACAATATAAACGGTAGGAATGACTATGCTGTATCTCAAGGATTTCTCGATGGTATAGCAAAAAACGAGCCATTTCAGCGTAAGTCTTATAAGAATGCCTCTGGGATTCAGTTCTTCCAGCATTTCTATGACATCACTCATCTGCGCCATGAGAACGAACTGTCGTCGGAATTGATGCTCGAAGAGATTGCCAGGCTGATGGAAGACAACCTAGAGTTGCCGTATGTGAAGTCTCTGAAAAGTATCGGAATGTCGGCCGTCAGCGAGGCTGTGGTTACGCACATGTGCCGCCACCTGATACTCTGTGGAAGTGGAAGCATCACGATGAGTCATTTTGCGTTCCTGTTTGATTCACAGCATCAGAAGTATGATTTCAATAAGGCAATGTCGGAGGGAAGTCATACCTTGATTATGGATGGTTGGGTGGAGAACGCTTTCTCTGAGGGTTTTAGGGATAAGAAAGAATACCAGTTGACTGCCAAAGCGCGGGAGACGCTGCTTCAGGAGTTTGACATCAAACAGCCTGAAAGCAAAGGTTGTGATGTGGTAAAGAGCAATGGCATTATTGCTAAGGAGCTGTTCTTCTCGCAGAGGATAAAAGAACAACTAGACTGCCTTGCTGAACTGCTTGATGAAAACCATTATCATGACATCTGCAGCCGTTTGAAAGAGAAGGGACTTCGACAGGGCTTTTCCTGCCTGTTCTATGGTGTTCCTGGTACAGGCAAGACGGAAAGTGTGCTCCAGCTCGCCAGGAAGACGGGATGCGACATTATGCAGGTGAACATCTCACAGATTAAGAGTATGTGGGTAGGTGAGAGTGAAAAGAATATCAAGGCGATTTTCGACCGCTATCGTGTGGTGGCTAAAAACTCCAAAAGAGTCCCCATCTTGCTTTTCAACGAGGCAGATGCAGTCATCTGCAAACGGAAGGAGGGGGCAGAACGTTCGATTGACAAAATGGAGAATACTCTCCAGAATATCATTCTTCAGGAGATGGAATCGCTGGAAGGTATTTTGATTGCCACTACGAATTTGGTACAGAATCTGGACGCAGCCTTTGAGCGCCGTTTCCTCTATAAAGTCTGGTTCGAGAAACCCGAAATGGCACAGAGGGCTATGATATGGCAATCTATGATGCCAGAACTCTCCGAAGAAACAGTAATTCGTTTAGCCTCCTGTCATGATTTCAGTGGCGGGCAGATTGAGAATGTCACCCGTAAATGCAGGGTGGAAGGCATTCTTCATGGCGATGAATCCGTGACCGACGAGAGGGTGGAGCAGTTCTGCATGGAAGAGACCATCGTGAAGAAACAAAGAAGCAAAATCGGATTTGTTTGACAAGCTCCATTTCTTTGGGTCTCATAAAATTGCTTAATTCCTCCCGCTCGATTTGCTCATTCTCTGTTAATTCCGTAACTTTGCACCAAAAGCAAGGAATCGCAGT
>CACYEC010000441.1 GCA_902773225.1 uncultured Bacteroidales bacterium | reverse complement strand
CTCTTAAGTTCTTTTGAATGTGCCATATCTCTTCAGTTTTTCGCAAAGGTACGGCACCGATATGCAACATAATTGCATATCAAAGGAAATTATTCATAGAAAGCATGTATTTTCTGAATAATGGTTCCACAAAGAACTATTCAATTTCTATTGTAGTTCTCGACTATTTATCGTATTTTGCAAGTTCCGTTACAGCGGAAAAGCGTTTTTCAAGTTCCTTTACATACACTTCTTGCTGGTCTGCTCTTATACCAGTAAGTTGAGACAAGGATAAGGAAGTGATACCCTCTGCACCTATTTCATCAATGTCGAGAAGATCCATGAGAGCTTTATTTGCAGCTTTAATATCACGACTTTGTCTGATGCACGTAATAGTTTCAACCAACTGTTTTGATGCAGAAAGTATCGCTTTATTCTGTATGACTTGCTTTTCTTCAAAGCGAAGCCAGTCATTCATGTGCCCATACATGTAATAGAAGATGGAATGATTACCAAGCACCGGCGTTTTCTGGGTTTTCGAATTCTCGATATCCTCAGTAAAAAGTTCCTTAGCCTTCTGCAGGAAATTCCTAAAATGCTCATCGTTTCTTGAACGCCTAATGTCAGCATCCAACATCTTTAGATTCATATTAAATTTAAGAAGTTTTGAATGATCTTCAATTTTCTTCTCTGTCATTTCATACAGAACGCCATCTTTTATTTTAAATATTCGTTGCATAAGTACAGATATTTATTTAGTTTGACCTTAGAATTAGATTTTTAAATTATTCTTGTATTTAATCGCGAAGATATGGCATTGATATGCAACATGGCTGCATATCAAAGGAATTTATTCATAGAAAGCGTGCATCTCTTGAATAATGTTTTTTATTTGTTGACGGAAGGAGGTTGGCGAAAGCACTTCCAGCTGGTTCCCATGACTCAGTACTTCCTGAACAAAGTCGAAGGAGGGAGCAATAAGATATTCGAAGATGGCATACTCACCATTCGACTCAATCTCATGTTGGCTGTGATGCAGAGGAAGTGAGCGCAGGTAATTTGCTTTCACTCCGTATGCCTTCAGACGGACGGTCTTTGGCTCTTCATCGTGGAAAACACCATAATAATCCGTGTAATATTCCTGAGGCGAGAAATCCTTTGGATAGGTGAACTTTGATTCCAAGACCTCAATGCGTTTGATACGGTCAAGTCCAAAGCGGTGTATCTCTTTCCCTGGCAACACAAGTGCCATCACATACCAGCGACGCTTAAACAGCCTTATGAAGTAAGGATTGACCTTTATGCCCTTAATGCTATTGCCAAAGAAATCCTCATAGTCAACTACTATTTGACGGTTCTCACGCATCGCTGTTGTGATGATTTCGAGGTAACTCCTTCCAGATGGGACTTCCTCTAGCATGATTCTGTCGCTAATAGCGCGATTATCCATCAAGAGATTGCTGACAGCAAAGGAATCGAGCAGCCACTGGTTAATGGAACCCTTCTCCAGTGCATCAGGGTTATCAATATAATACAGGTTATTGCCCCTCTGACATTCTATCACAACCCCAAACTGCATCAAGATAGCATTCCTGTGGTTATGGAAAGTACGCAGTTTCAAAGGCTGATGCAAGTCATTGATATACGCATCGTCCCACTTGCGGGCAATATCCTCAAACGTAATCTTGCCAGCATCATGGATTGTGGAAATCAACCACATATATTTTGCGTAAAGCCTATCCGTCATACCTATAATGATGTATTTGGTCCTTTTTTAATCATCGTCATAACAATGTTTTATAAGGATTATTTGTCTATTTCAGTGAATCTTGAAAACTTTCGGCCATCACGGGTGATAGTCTCGAAAAACATCTTCTCAGGTCGTACCCAATACTGCTTTTCGCCATAAAGAGCCTGATAGATGACCATCCGCTCTTTGGTCTCAGAGTCGAAAGCCGTGCGGACATATCTGTAGAGTCTGCCCTTGAAATGCCGGAAGTATCGGATTCCGTCTTCGGGCAAAGGATAATTCATCAGCATCTTCTCTGCTAATGGCAAATACCAAGTGTAAACTTCCTCTGCTGTTGGAGTGTGACCTCCAGGAAAGTGATACGACTGGTTGTAGTGCTCCAAAAAGAGCGGTTCGAAGTGTGCCAATGTGTCCTGTTCGCCAAACAATCCCCAGATGCGGTCTTTGTAGTAGGGATTGCAATAGTGGAATTGTATGGCTTCTAGTTCTGCAAATTCCTCAATCAAGGCTTCGTCGATAGTAAAGTCCTGCTTGCCGTCTTTTCGTGGCGACTTATATTGATGTTCACCGATGCGTTGCTTCAGGAACTCCGTCATATGGAAGTGAGGATTGCCAAGCAAGGCAGGGATGCCCGCTATTGGAGCCAGCATCTGCGCATAGAACGAACCGCAGCTGTTACCCAACAGAAGGTCTGGCTTCTCACGGTCAATCAGTTCACGGATGAACTCGATTGCCTCCTTCGGGTGCATGGGCAGGTCAGGCGTAAGTACTTCTACACGCCCCTTAAAGGAATCGCGCAATGCCAAGGCTGGTACGCACTGGCCACTGGCATAGAAGCCGTGTAAAAACAATATCTTTTTCATACCCACTCAAAGTTTTCTTTTCCTGCACCAATCTCGAAATGACACTTGGCTATGCCTAAATCAATTTCTGTGTAGCCAATCATAGAGAATTTGCGACTGGCTGCAACATGATGCTTTCCGCTGCCATTGGTTCCAACATACTCGAATGAAAACTTCTGCTGGTTCACGGCAGTTGGAGCAAGCAAAGCAGCCTCCACCCCTCTTTTGAACCATGTTGGAGTTATATCGCTTGCATTGCTCACTTGCTCTATAGTCTTGATTTTATGGCTGACACCTTGTGTTTCTCCATAACCAAGAGCAATCATACAGACAAACTTTTCGTCTTTGCCAACATTGTATGCCTCCGGCACCTTACGGTACGAGAGTCCCACCCAACAGGTGTTAAGTCCTAAAGCCTGAGAAAGCAAAACAAGTTGTTCGCCATAATAGCCAATACGTTCATCAAGGCCATCACCTTTCTTGCCAACCATGACAAAATAGTTCTTGACTCCGCTGAACTTACCATACGACAGCATTCCCGTAAATGCCTTCGTCTCGTTAAGT
>CACYEC010000440.1 GCA_902773225.1 uncultured Bacteroidales bacterium | reverse complement strand
TGTTTCTTGGTCGGGAAGACCAGACTCGAACTGGCGACCACACGCCCCCCAGACGTGTACGCTACCAACTGCGCTACTTCCCGAATAATATGTGGTTTGGCTCACCTTTGATTGTATGGCTTCCAAAACCGAACGCAAAGTTAGCACATTTTTCTGAAACAACAAGCAAAATTCGGGATTTTTTTCAAAAAAACTCACGCCACAATTAAAATCAAGGAGTTTTATACGTTTTTCTGAAATTCTTCGTTATATATAATTAAAGGTAAATATGAGAGGAAATGTGCCACCTCTAAATCAGAAACAGACATGGTGCGCAGCCTAAACAACATAAACGGATAGAAATGTTCTTACACTCCAAGACTAACATACAACAAACCCGACGTGGCAACTGTCTGCAGACCTTGATTGTGGTCGTCACCCTTACCATAATCATGGCATTGCCCTACCCCATTCTTGCCAGTTCCCGTGCCATTCCAAACACATTGGACATCGACGGCGACTCCACTCATGTCACAATCCGCGGAACGGTGACCGACGACAAGAAAGCCCCCGTGGAACTGGCACAAGTTCATGTCGAAGGCACAGCCACAGGTACAGTCTGCGACCTCAAGGGCCGTTATTCCTTCACTTGCGCCACTGCCGACTCGCTCGTTGTGGTCTATAGCATGATTGGTTATCAGACCCGAAAGCGAGTACTCAAGTCGCCCACCGACACCATCACCATCAACGTGCAACTCCTGCCTATGGGTATTGAACTCGGTGAGGTCAACGTCACAGAGGTGCGCCGGCAGACGTCTGCCATGCAGGACGTGAATATCAATGACACGCGCCACATGGGTAACGCTTCGGGAGGTGGCATCGAGCAGATCATCGCCACTCAAGCTGGAGTAAGCACCCACAACGAACTGAGTTCGCAGTACAATGTGCGCGGAGGCAGTTTCGACGAGAACAGCGTATATATCAATGGTGTGGAAGTCTATCGCCCTCTACTCATCCGCTCTGGTCAGCAAGAGGGACTCAGCATCATCAACCCCGACATGGTGGAGCGTGTGGGATTCTCGGCTGGCGGATTCGAGGCACGTTACGGAGACAAGATGTCGTCGGTGCTCGACATCACTTACAAGAAGGTTCGTGGCACCGAAGGCAGTATTTCAGCCAGTATGCTTGGTGCGAGCGGATATGTGGGCATGGGCAACGAGAAGTTCAGCATGACCCACGCCCTTCGTTACAAAACAACCAGTTATCTGCTCGGCACACTCGACACCAAGGGAGAATATGAGCCTCGGGACTTCGACTACCAAACCTTCATCAGTTGGATGCCAACAAAGAAATGGGAATTCAACCTGATCGGAAACATCTCGCAGAACGACTACCGTTTCAAACCCGCAGACCGAACCACCAAGTTCGGTACGTCTGAGATTGTGAAAGAGTTCAAAGTTTATTTCGACGGTAAGGAAAAAGACCGTTTCCGCACGCTTTTCGGAACATTCTCGTTGACCCATCATTTCAACGAGTTCAACGAACTGGGACTCAACATCTCCTCATTCAAGACCCTTGAGCGTGAAACCTACGACATCGAAGGGCAGTACTGGCTCAATCAGGAGAGTGACGAGTATGCCAACGGCGCGCTCGGAATTGGCACATACATGGAACACGCCCGAAACCGACTGAATGCCACCGTAACCAGTTTTGGACTGACGGGACGAAGCCGTTTCGGCAGTCACGACCTTCGCTACGGGTTGCTCCTGAAGAAAGAGAAGGTGGAGGAAGAGATGCGAGAATGGGAAATGCGCGACTCGGTGGGCTATTCCCTACCACATAGCAACAACGGCAAGCGTCTCGACCTCATCTACAACCTCGTCTCCGACAACGAAATTAACAGCAACAGGATTGAAGGATACGTCCAGGACACTTACCGCCACACTTACAGCGAAGGGGAACTGACACTCAACTACGGTCTGCGCGTGACGCATTGGGACTGGAACGACGAGTGGCTCATTAGTCCACGTGCAACGATTGGTTTCATTCCTGCCGCCAACGACAACATCACTTTGCGTTTCTCGACTGGTGTGTATTATCAAGCACCTTTCTATAAGGAAATCAAGGACACAACAACGGTGAATGGCAACACCAATGTGGTGCTCAACAAGAGCATCAAGTCGCAGCAATCCATACACTTCGTGCTGGCTGGCGACTACCGTTTCCGCCTCGGTTACCGACCTTTCAAAGCCACGGCTGAAGTCTATTACAAGGCTTTGAGCAACCTTATTCCTTACAATGTCGATAATGTCCGTGTGATTTACTACGGACAGAACATGGCCGACGGTTATGCCGTGGGGCTCGACATGAAACTCTACGGAGAATTTGTGCCGGGAACCGACTCATGGGTTAGTCTCGGACTGCTCAAGACACAGGAGAAAATCAACGGCAAGTCGGTGCCGCGACCTACCGACCAACTGCTCAACGCATCTGTGTTCTTCAGCGACTACTTCCCCAATACCGACCGGTGGAAAATGACCATACGCGGACACTACGCCGGCGGACTGCCCTTCGGACCTCCACACTCCGGACGTGAAAAACAAGTCTTCCGTATGTCTGCCTACCGTCGTCTCGACCTCGGACTCTCCTACCGACTGCTCAACAACGAGAACCGCACACAAACACGAGGTATCGGACGTGCACTCCGAAACGTTTGGCTCGGCATCGATGCCTTCAACATACTCGACATCAGCAACGTCAACTCCTACTATTGGGTCACCGACATCAGCAGCCACCAATATGCCGTGCCCAACTACCTCACCGGACGCCAGATTAACGGGCGCATCCTTATCGAGTTCTGATTCTTTCCCAACATTTTTTCCAAAAGATAGTTTTTATTCACCAATCGTGAAGGTTATTCAGTTATTTTGCTTACTTTTGTAGGTGGAAGACTGAACACTTTTGAAGTTGACCTGAAAAAACACGTATATGGCTAAGGGTAAAAACAATATAAAAAGAAAGATATGGGTTGACACCACAGCCGTGATTGTGCTGGCCTTGTTCCTCATGCCTCTACACAGTTGGCTTTACGGGACATCGCTGCTCAACATGAGCGAGAAATCAAGCGCCGCTGCCAGCAGCCTGAGTTACGACATACAGCGACTACAGACACCACCTGTCCACTCCGATGAGATAGCGCTTGTGGATATCAGCGACATCATCGGTCCCACTGCTCGAGTGGAAATAGCCGATCTTTTGGACGCCATCTACGCCATGGACCCCAAGTTGATTGGAGTCGATATCTTCTTTCCTGAATCACGTTCATCCTACGACCCCATTGCAGTGGAGATAGACTCGATACTCGACGCTACTGCACATCGCATTGCCGACAAGACAGTGTTCGTCTGCCAACTCGACTCATTCGACAGCGAACTCAAGGAATACAGACACATCAACCATTCCTTTTTCATCAACAACCAAACACCAGACGACAGCGTCCACCTTTCAGAAGGCTACGCCAACCTCTTGCAGAACTCGTCCGGACGAGACATCAGCAATTACACAATTCGACAGAAGGCTGAAGGCAAATACGTATGGTCATTTGCAGCACAATTAGTGGCGAACTATATAGACGAGACAAAAGAAGAACTGGACCGCACACCCATCATACGCTTCGAACCGACAGATTTCCCCTGTATGACTCCTGACCAACTTGAGCCAGACTCCATACGCGACCGTATCGTGCTGGTGGGCGACATGCGCGACAGAGGCGACAGCCACCTCACACCGCTCGGCATGATGCAGGGTATGGAAGTCCATGCCTACTCCGTGCAGACTATCCTCCATTACAACGACTTGGCAGGCGCACCGTATTGGTTACTCGCACTGATTTGCCTCGTGGTTTGCTTTCTTTACACTTATGTGCTTTTCTTCATTGATTTCAAACTCGATGTCCACTCCAACAACCTGCTGAAATTCGCTATCAGACAAGGCATGTTCACACTGGCTACAACCTACCTGATTAACATCGTCTTGCAATACATCGCCTACGTGTCGTTCACCGTGTTCGACACCACCTTGGGCCTGCACGCCCTGTTGCCCGACTTAATCAAACTTGTGGCATTCACAAAAGTGACTTACAGCATACTGGTGCCACTGCTACACAAACGGTTCGGGTGGAAATGGCTCAACCACTCTTTCCTACTGCCCACACCTCCCACAAAACAAACTCCTCAAACTACATATCCACATACTAAAACAACTAAAATAGACGAAAAATAGCAATCATTATGAAACGTACGATTTTTCTGACCCTACTGCTGACATGCATTTCACTCGGTATCGAAGCACAGACTTACACAGTCTTTTATCTGAAGGGAGATGTCAAATGTAAGCATAAAGGGAAAATCACACTGCTGCAGGAAAAGCAGCAGGTGCCAGCCAATGCGACATTCATCCTTGAAAAGGACATGGCATTGATACTGAAAGATGAAGCCAACTACCGCCTACCCGTCATCAAAGGACCATGTAGTGGTCAATTGACAAAACTGGTCAAAAAGGAGAAAGCGACAGTTCTCGAACGCTCAGCGGAGTTTTTCTCCCACATCTCGGGCAAAAGCCGGAGCGAAGTGAAAAGTGAAGCGGACAGAATGCGACAGATGGGCAGTATCTCCCGCCAACCAATCATCGGAGAGACACCTCCCACCGTACCCCCTACTCCCAACATCACACCAGAGGAAATAGAGTTAATGAGGACTTCCGACGAAATCGAGCGTATCATCGAAGAACTCGAGAATTAAGGCTTTAGTAATTGAAGTTTCCCACCTTCATGGAGGATATACGAAAGACGCTGAAAGCGTCTCCTCTCAGTAACCGAGGGTGCTTTGCACCCCCGGATAGTACTGCGTATAGGATAATCGACCCTAAAAGGGTCGCCCATCATGGAAGATGGGGCACACTTTCAGTGTGCTTAGGTGAGCCGCTATTTGAACCGAAGGTCGTACCGACCCTCGGTTATAAAGAGATGACGCTTTCAGCGTCAGTATGTTACTATCCTTCATAATGGTGGGAAAGTTCAGTTATTTAGTTCTTAATTCTTAATTCTTAACTCTTAACTAAATAAAGATTCTTAATTATTTTTGTACTTCTTCACTCGTTCGTCATTGATGATTCCTTTCCAGTTCATTCCGAATGCGAAATCATAGGTGTTGCCGTCGGAATCGCGGTAGCAGCGCATATCGCGTGGCACGTCCTCTTTTTGCTCCTCAACCGCCTTCATGTCGGCTGGCATCTGCATCGGAAGCAATGCGGACGGC
>CACYEC010000439.1 GCA_902773225.1 uncultured Bacteroidales bacterium | reverse complement strand
CGGCCGTAAGAACTGTATGGTGCCAGCAAGGCAACCAAAGAGCCCACCCCAGCAATCAGTGCGATGACGAAAACGGCAAGCACACCATAACGCAGCCACGACTTGGCCTTGGAAAACGAGTATTTCTTCTTGCGGTTGAAACGGGCCATCAAATCCTGCATCACGCCCAAGGGACAGATGACGGAGCAGTAAATTCTGCCGAAGACCAAGGTCAGCAGCAACAAGACCACTACAATCACCAAGTTCATGGCAAGTAAGGCTGGCAAGAACTGAATCTTCGCCAACCATCCAAACAGATGGCGCAAGGTGTCTGTCAGGTCGAGGAAAAGTAGTGTGACCAGTACAAAAACAACTGCCGCCAAAATCATTCGTGTTTTTCTCAACATATATTCAACTTTTAGAATTATTCTTTTAACTTTTTCCTCACAGTGGCTGCCACTACCCAAATGCTCATCTCATAGAGCAACCAAATCGGCAACGACACAATCAGCAGTGTGAACACATCGGTAGTAGGCGTCACGATAGCGGCAAGCACCAAAATCACCATGATGGCGTGGCGACGGTAATGCCGCATCCACTCAGCTCGAAGCAGTCCGAAAAGTGCGAGCAACCAGCAAACCACTGGTATTTCGAACAGACAACCAAACACGATGCTCATGGTCAGTAAAGTGCCAATATAGGACTGAAGCGTAAGCATGTTCTCCACATCCTGACTCACCTGGTAAGTACCCAGGAACCGCACCGTCAAGGGGAAAATCACGAAGTAGTTGACCAACAGCCCCACCATGAACATCAGATATGAGCAAACCACCAACCGCACGCTGTATTTTTTCTCCTGCTCGTACAACGCCGGTGAAACGAATCGGAACAACACATAAACGACATAGGGCGATGCGCAAAGCAACCCCACGGTCATCGACACATTCAAGTGAGCCATGAATTGTTCTGTCAAGCCAGTGTTCACGAGATGAAGGCAGAAAGGCTCGACTCCTCCGACCCACCGATAGAAGACGAAGTCGCTCGAAGCGGGCGCAAGGACAATGCCAAACAATTCCTCCTTGAAGAAGAAGGCGACAATACCCGCCAAGACCACTGCGGCGAGAATTCTGAGCAGACTTCCCCGCAACACTTCGAGATGTTCCCAGAATGTCTGTTGATTCTCGTCCATCTTCAACCTCCTGACTCTTCGGCTGGTTTCTCTTCCTTCTTGGCAGCCCCAACGACGCTGTTGTCCTCGCCGGTCTCGTCAATCTTACCATTCATGCCATCCTTGAAACTCTTCACGCCCTTTCCAAGACCTTTCATCAGTTCTGGAATCTTCTTGGCACCGAAAAGCAAGAGGAACACAAAGGCAATCAGCAAGAGTTCTGGAGTGCCTAAACCGAAAATCATAGGAATAATCATTGTCTGCATATCGTGTGGTTAGTTTGTGCGCAGGCAGGACATTTGATGCGTTGAATGGGGACGTTCTTACAGCTATTCCCGCCTTGCGTCAGATTTTTCTGTAAAATTACAACTGTTTTTTGAAAACTCAAAGAAAACCACGTTTTTTTCTCAAATATCACCCCTATGCGAAATAATTACTGAGGCTTTTTGTAGGCTTTGCTCCATGCCAGAAGCAAATGGTATTCCTCTTCTGTGATACGCATGAAACTGCCGTGTTGTGGACTTTTGACCCCCTGAATGTTCTGGGGTTCGGAGAAGTTGCGCATCTTTCTGTCGGCCTTGCAGATACGATAGTTCTTGGGACGAGAAGAATACTCGATATAAGCGATGCGCCAAGTGTCGTCGCCTGGAAGTTGGAATGCTGAGACCCCCTCACATTTCTTGTTGCCCTCGAAATCCACATAATCGTCCTCCACAGGTTCCCCCCACTTGCCCGTGAGTCGTTTGCTGGTGGCCGTGAAGAGTCCTGGCTTTCCGCCCTCCTTCTTGATCATCATGTGCCAACGGCGGTCGGCCTGGACCCAGTTGATGTCGGCGTCGATGGTGGCATACCCCCAGTCGAAGAGTAGTCGAGGCTGTGTGACCTGTGTGAAAGTCTCATCTACGTAAGAATAGTACATACGGTCGTATGGTTCCTCGGCACGGTTCCACATGGAGTAATACATCATGTATCCGCCTTTTTTGCCATTCTTCCATTTGTAGTTCGGGTCCCAGACGATCTGGGGAGCCCAGACGCGGTTAATGGTGCTCCAGTCCTTATAGACCGACTCATCCTCCGGGTTGCAGAAGATGTCTGGGCCATTTCGGTAGTCGAGTGTGATGGACTTCCAGTTGATTAGGTCTTTGCTGGTCAGCAGGTCGATGCCGTAGTTATCCCAAGTCTCCACCTTGCCCAAGCGTTTCCTGCTGGCTTCGCTGGCATCCATGTCAGTGCAGACCATCAAGTAGCCAGTTCCGTCGTGCTTGCGGCAGATGTAAGCATCGCGAGTTCGCCCTTCGATACGTGCGACCTCATGGTCGCTGAAGACGGAGTCGCCCTCACAGATATCCGTGAAATTGATACCGTCTTTGCTGACGGCGTAGGCAGTCCAAGCCACCCCTCCGTTCATGTGGCAATAGAGGAAATACTCTCCTTTCTGGAGGTTTTGTGCCATGCAGTCCAAGACTGCTGCTATCATGATGAAAAGTATAAAGAATCGCTTATTCATAGTGATGGTTGGGGATTATGAATTACTCATTAAATAAAGGTCATTGTCATCTATTTTCTAACAACAATGCAAAATTAAGAAAAATGCGTGCAAAACACCATATTTTCCCCGATATTTTGGTGATAATTGATTTTTTTGTTATTTTTGTGGCATGTAAACCATTAACCACAAAACACATCACTAAAAAACTAAAAACACATCACTATGGGAAGTTTTTTTGAAGACATTCTGAAAGGGAATATAGCAGGAAAGATACTCAGCGGTTCAAAAAGCGGTATCGACCTTGGTAATATTCTCGGTGGTCTTGGCAAAGGCAAGGCCAAGCAAGAGGCGACACCCGAAGAACCTACTGAAACAGGCAGTTCGGAGATGTCGCTTGAGAACGTCACCTCCGACGGACTTGACGACGCTCTTGAGAAAATCGGCCAAGGCGAGGAGCCAGCCGAACCCACATCAGGTGGCGGTTTAGGCGACATTCTCGGCAAGATGGGAGTAGGCGCAGACAAGCAATCATCAGGTGGCGGACTGGGCGACATTCTCGGCAAGATGGGGATGGGTTCATCGTCGAAGTCCAGTGGCGGTCTATTGGGCGCTATCATGAGCATCATAGCGCTGGCAACGGGTTCTATTGGTAATAAAGCAAAAACAGGTAAGTAATGGGAGACATTGAGAAATTGGTCAAGGTTGTCAAGTTGATGGCCAAGACAGGGTTGTACTTCGCTAGTTGCGATGGAGACTACAGCCAGAGCGAGAAGGACTTTCTTGAGGCATACGTATCGGGCATCGAGTCTATTGGCTCTATCGATGACGAGTTGAAACAATCGGTGTACTCCACGTTCGACAAAACCTACAGTCTTGAGGAAATCGTGGAGGATACCAAGGAGATGGTTGACGGTTTCGAACCAGAACAGCGCACAGCAGTTCTGAAAGAGATGCAGCAGTTCATCATCAAGGTGATCCGTCTCGACAACAAGGTTGACAGCAAAGAGGAAGCCGAGTTTGTCAAGTGGAATAAAGCGCTTGGCATCGGTTAGCCTTTAGGGTCCCTTTAGTCCTTTATCGATTGCGCCACCTCCTCGATGACATGTGGGAAGTGAGCGTATTCCAAAGCATGGACGCGCTGTGCAAGAGTGTCGGGCGTGTCGTCTGGGAGTATTGGACAAGTAGCTTTAAAGATGATGTCTCCGGAGTCGTACTCGTTGTTCACAAAGTGGATGGTGATTCCCGACTGCGTGTCGCCAGATGCTATTGCCGCCTCGTGTACTTTGTGTCCATAGAACCCTTTTCCTCCGTACTTAGGCAGGAGCGATGGGTGTATGTTGATGATGCGGTGGTCGTATCGAGAGGTGAGGTATTCAGGCAGGAAAATCAGTGACCCCGCAAGTACGATGAGGTCGATGTGATATAGTTCCATTAAGGGAAGAATGAGGGTGGGTTCCTTGAACTCATGCCTCATTCTTATGTATGTGGGTATTCCAAGGTTCTTTGCTCTCTCACGTGCTTGTGCGGTTGGGTTGTCCACCAGCACGAAAGCCACCTTCACTTTGTCGGAGTCCTTAAAATACCTGATAATGTTCTCTGCATTGGTGCCTGTACCAGAGGCGAGTATAGCAATATTCTTCATCTCTTTTTACCTTGTGTATAAAATTGTATGTTTCATGCAAAACCATACATTCTTTTCCATTTCGGCTGCAAAATTATGAAAAATTATTCAGATATCATTACAATTTGTTGGTTTTAGACGCCAAAAGGTGAAAAAACACATCGATTGACTCTGATTATTTGCGGAAAAGCATGAGAGAATACATGATTATTTCGTAATTTTGCCCCAACTATCTTATGCACTTCATGATGAAGACACCCTTTCTATTTCTTTTGTGGTTTACCATGTCGTGGTTTTGTGTGGTCAGTGGTCTTTCCGCTCAACCCCACTTGATCATCAATGAGGTAGAGGTGGCCAATCTCGACCAGTTCATCGACCATAGTTTCAACTACGGGTCCTGGATGGAACTGTATAACCCTTCGGAAGCGACCGTGAACCTGATTGGTTTGAAAGTGAGGCATACGGATTCTGAAGGCGCTACTACAGTTTTCAAACTCAACGTTAACCATGGCGAAGTCCCTGCGGGAGGTTTCACCATCCTATGGTTCGACCACTATACCGGAACGGGATACTATGGTCCAGGATCTGTGAAGCAGGTCAATTTGGAAATGGATGCTGATGGCGGCCGCCTGGAACTGCTTTACGAGCATGATGAGGTTGAGCATGTCATCGATGCGGTGGACTATCCTGCTGCAGTGGCTCGTTCTTCTTATCTCCGTACCACCGATGGAGGTCCGGATTGGGCATATACAGCCAAACCATCTCCAGGAAGACCCAACAAAGGTTGCGTGGTAGCCACGGAGAGACTCGCCCCTCCAGTCGTGAGCATCAGTGGCGGTGTGTTCAAGAAAGGGTTTCAATTCACCGTGTCTATTCCCGAAGGCACGACTCTCTATTACTCCACCGACGGTTCGGTGCCGATGCCAGGTAAGGGAGAGATTAGCGAGGACGGGCGTTTCCGTGTTGACAAAACCACCATTTACCGTTTTCTTCTGTCCCGTGACGGATGGCTCAACAGCGCAGTGGTGACACGTTCCTTTATTATCGACTCCCAAGGGTTCTATCTTCCCGTTCTGAGTGTCTGCTCGCACCCAGACAACTTTTTCGACAACACCATCGGTCTCTACGTTCGCGGCACAAACGGGCGTACAGCCAACAATTCCAAGACCGCAGCCAACCAGAACATGGACTGGGAACGCCCTGTGAATATGGAGTATTTCGTCCCAGACTCCAAAGGGACATATATCGAGGCCCTGAACCAGGAGGTGCGGTTCACTATTTTCGGTGGCTGGACACGCTTCAATGCTGGAAATGATTTCTTCCAGCACCGTTCCTCGTTCAAACTCAAGTGTGAGAAGATGTTCGAAGGGCAGAAATCCTACGACTACCCCGTTTTTGTCAGCAAGCCCTATATCAAACTCAAAAGCATACTTGTCCGCAATGGTGGACAGGACCAGTACACCCGAATTAAGGACGCAGCCATTCATGAGCTGGCACGCACCAGCGGACTGTACCTCGACTGCCAGGCATGGCAACCGGCTCATGTCTTCATCAACGGCCATTATCTCGGGATGCTCAACCTCCGCGAGGAAAGCAACCGACAGTTCGCTTTCAGCAACTATGGCATTGACAACGATGAGATTGACCAATGGGAAGACGAGTTCATCATGAAGGCAGGCGACGCCCGACAACTCAACCAGTGGAACAACGCGGCAGTGGCACTGAGCCGTGCCCCCAACGAAGAAAACTGGCAGGCCGTCTGCGACGTGCTGGATGTGGACGAATACTGCAACTACATGGCGGCTGAAATCTACTCGGGGAACCTCGACTGGCTTCGAGGCGGTTTCAAGAACCTCAAGGGATTCTGCTGTCGTGGTGACGACGGACGCATCCACTTGGTGTTCCATGACCTTGACGGAGGTTTCGGCGACACGAACATGCTTTACCAGGTGATGAATAAAGGCACAAGGAAACTGCCCATCATCTTCAAGAACATGATGAAGTACGAACCCTTCAGGAAGCAGTTCATTGACGCTTACTGCCTGATGGGCGGCAGTGTGTTCGAACCAGAACGCAGCAAACCCATCATCTACGAGATGGCGGAAAAGACAGCCACGGCACTCAGTTGGGAGGATGCCGACCCAAAAGCGAAAGTGAAGAGCCTGTATGAGTCCTTGTCCGACTCCACTCGCAGGGCGAATCTCCTGAAGACACTCCACGAAGTGCTCGGCATCCAGGGGGAGTACCCAATGAAGATACATTCCAGCGTGGAAGGCGCGAGAATCCTGCTCAATGGTCAGGAGATACCGACTGGACGATTCGACTGGGTGCTATTTCCACCGATGGAACTCACACCCATAGCGCCTTCAGGTTACACGTTCAAGAGTTGGAACACGGGTAACGGCATACTGACGACCGACTCCGTTATCCGAGCCGACCTGTTGCTTGAACGAGGAGAATACGAACTTGTCGCGGTCTATGAGCCCATGCCCCCAGACCGACACCGCGCCAAGGTCAGAATCAACGAGGTGAGTTCGTCCAACGACATCTATGTGAGCGACTACTGCAAGAAAAACGACTGGCTGGAACTCTACAACACGACCGATAAGGATATCGACCTTGCTGGATACTATCTGAGCGACGACCCCCAAACCCCACTGAAGTCCCAACTCGCCACAGCCCCCACAATGGCAAGCACCGTCATCACAGCACATGGCTACAAAGTGGTGTGGTGCGATGACCGTCCTTCACTGACTCAACTCCATGTACCCTTTAAGTTGGAGAATGCCGACGACGCTTTCGTGTCCATCACCTCTCCCGACGGCGAATGGACGGATTCCCTCCGGTATCTGGCACAGTCTCGATGGCAGACCTTCGGACGCTACTCCGACGGTGGCACGGAACTGGCACTCTTCACCCGACCTACTATAGAGCAAGCGAACAGCGTTTGCACTACTACCGACATCTTCCCCGAGTCCATCCCTGTAGCCATCGAAAGCCCCATAGCCGAAGATACAGGTGAAGAAGCCGAAATCCTGGCCAAAGCGTACTACGACCTCAGTGGCATTCGCATCAAAGTCCTGCAACCCAAGCAAATCTATATAGAGAAGACGCTATACAGCAACGGAAAAGTAAGCATCCGTAAAATTATCTCCAACCAGTAAAGATAAAGCACTGATAGAAGCAATATATGGGCAAATCAACCCATGTACTTTATAGCCGAAAACTGCTCAGATGGTGTAAAAACAATGCCGTTTGAGCAGATTTCAGAGTTGAAAGTTGCTGAAATGGGGTAAAAATAGTGATTTCATATAATAATCCATGTTCATTGGTGCTTTTGCCCCGCCATTTTTTCGCTAACTTGGGATCCTTTTCCACGCCAAGACCTTAGAGCCTATCAGAACGTTGGTGGGTGCAACACCCCACCCCGCCTTGCTGGCACCCCTCCCCTTAGATGGGAGGGGAGTCGATAGAGCCTGAGCCTTAGATGGGAGGGGAGTTTTTTGAGGGTGATAACCCCGCCCGTGGAAAGGGCGGGCTGAGGACTCAAGGGAGGTGATTCCAAAAGATTATTCAGGATATAGGATATCAACGAGATTATAACGAGGCCTTCGGGGATAGGTGGAGGTGATAGATGGAGAATCAGAGAGTT
>CACYEC010000438.1 GCA_902773225.1 uncultured Bacteroidales bacterium | reverse complement strand
TTTTATCCAAGCACAATGAGTGGTGTTCCATCTTCCATGATGGGCGCAACACCTTAGGGTGGAAAACTCCGACCACAAACTTACAGACAAACTAACCTAACTAAACTATATTGATGATGAATAATGATAAACCAACCATCGAAGAAGTGTTCTCATGGATGAGAAAACTCTACGATGAAAGCCAGGCCTCCCTGACTTCGACCGAGAAGTATGAACAGCACATGTACGGGACCATGGTCCAGCGCAATGATGACAAGAAGTTTATCGTGAGGATGCTCGACGAAACTTCACAGATTCGCGACAACAAGAAACTGGCCATGCGAGTGAAGGAACTGATTGACCAATATGGCATTCCCAAATTCCTCAATTCTTTCGACCATTTCCTCTTCCAGATTTACAAATCTTTCGGTTACATGTCGCCCTTCCGTCAGATTGCCATTCCTATCGTGAAGTGGCGTCTGCGCCGCGACACCAGCCGAGTGATTATCGATGCCGCACGTCCTCATCTCACCGACCACCTTGCCACACGTTTCCAACAGAAAATCGGACAGAACGTCAATCTGCTTGGCGAAGTGGTGCTGGGCGACGGTGAGGCAGACAAACGCTACCACATGTACCTTGAGGCACTCAAGGAACCCGACATCAATTATATCTCCGTAAAGATTTCGGGTATCTATGCCCAGACCCATGCTTTGAACTACAAGGAATGTTTCCCCGAACTCGTTCACCGCATGTCGGAACTCTATCAAGCCGCTATCGACAACCCCTACGTTGACGAGAACGGCGTGAAACGTTCCAAGTTCATTAACCTCGACATGGAGGAATACAAGGACGCCCACCTGACGATGAGGCTCTTCAAACACGTACTATCGCTTCCCCAGTTCAAGAACTATGAGGCAGGTATTGTGGTGCAGAGTTATCTGCCCGACGCCTATCTGTTCCAGAGCGAGTTGCTCGAGTTTGCACGCCAGCGTGTCGCCGAAGGTGGAAGCCCCATCAAGATGCGTATCGTGAAAGGCTGCAACCTCGACATGGAGAACATTGTCAGCGACCTTCGCGGATGGCCCAACCCCGTACGCCCCAATAAGACGGAAGTGGATGCAAACTACCTGCACCTCATCGAGCGCGGTTTGCTGCCCGAAAACGCCAAGGTACTGCATATTGGTATGGCGAGCCACAACCTATTCACCATCTCCTACGCCTACCTGCTCACACAGAAGTACGGCACACCCAAAGACTGCTTCTGCTTCGAGATGCTGGAAGGCATGGCCAACCACGTCTGGAGAGCCCAGTCAAAACTCGGCAACCACGTCATCCTCTACACCCCAGTGGTGAAGAACGAGCATTTCCTCAACGCCATCTCCTATCTGGTGCGCCGTATGGACGAGAACACTGCCCCCGACAACTTCCTCACCCACTCCTTCAACCTCAAACCCGACACCAAGGAATGGAAGGATTTGCAGCAGCAGTTCATCAACGCCTACAACATGAAGGACACCATCACCCACATCCCGACCCGCACGCAAGACCGCAACAAACCATATGTAGGACAGGAACCTGTGGATGAGATGATCAACGAACCCGACACCGACTTCGACCGCGATGTGAATCAGCAGTGGGTGGAGAAGATTTTCGCCAAATGGAAGAGCGAAGGCAAGCAACCAGTGAAAGCCGCCCATACCGACGGCGAATGGAAGCCAGGCGAGATTCTCCCGACCCAAATTGGCGCAGAAACCGTATTCAACGATGACAAGGTGAAATACTTCGACCGCAGCCAGGACGGCGAGGTAGAAGTTTGTGAGATGTCGCGGGCCGACAAGGTTCAAGCCCAGAAGATGCTCGCCATCGCTGACGCCGACCCCAAGGGCTGGCGCAAGACCACCATAGAGGAACGTCACCAAATCATGTACAAGGCCGCCAACCTGCTTGGCCAGATGCGTGGCGACCTCATCGGCGCGATGTGTGCCATCACGGGCAAGACGGTAGAGGAAGGCGACGTGGAGGTCAGCGAAGGCATCGACTACTGCCGTTTCTACACCACCACGATGAAGAAATATGCCGCTCTCGATGACGTGGAATTCTCAGCCAAGGGTACGGTATTGGTACTCTCGCCCTGGAACTTCCCCTGCGCTATCCCCTGCGGAGGTGTGGTGGCTGCTCTTGCCAGTGGCAACACCTGTATTCTGAAACCCGCCACCGTGGCTGCACCCGTGGCTTGGCTCTTCGCCAAGGCATTCTGGGATGCCAGTGTGCCACGCGAGGCTCTGCAAGTGGTCATCACCAACCGTGAGGCCACCGACTTGCTCACCTCATCACCTGTGGTGAAGCACATCATCCTAACAGGCGGTACAGAAACCGCACAGACCATCGCACGCAACAACCCACGCAAACCACTCTCTGCCGAGACTGGTGGCAAGAACGTGATGATACTCACCGCCAGTGGCGACCGCGACCACGCCATCATGAACGCCTGCCGTTCAGCCTTCGGCAATGCCGGACAGAAGTGCTCCGCCTGCTCCCTGCTGTTGGTGGAACGCTCCGTCTATAACGACCCTGAGTTCATCGAGAAGCTCAAGGACTGCGCCACCAGTTACAAGGTAGGTCCGGTATGGAACGCCGGCAACATCGTCGGTCCGATGATTACCAACAAGAACGACAAACTGGAACGCGCCTTCCAACTCGACGAAGGCGAGAGATGGCTGGTGGAACCGAGTTTTGTTGACCAGAAGAAGTTTATCATGCATCCCGCAGTGAAACTGGGAGTCCAACCCGGCAGTTTCACCTTCCGTACGGAGTTGTTCGCTCCATTGCTCGCCGTAGCACCTTTCGACACCCTGGAGGAAGCCGTGAAATTGGTCAACGGCCTCGACTATGGACTGACCAGTGGTTTACAGTCGTTAGATGAGAAAGAACAGCGCTACTGGAAAAACAACATCATGGCAGGCAACCTCTACATCAACCGAGGCATTACGGGTGCAGTGGTCAACCGACAACCTTTTGGCGGCATGAAACTCAGTGCCTTCGGTGGCGGTGTGAAAGCCGGTGGCCCCAACTACTGCGCTTGCTTCCTGCATTTCAAGGACAAGGAAAGCAGCACCACCGACTACAAAGACTCATACAAGATATGGTATGAGAAGGAGTTTGCCCATGCCCGCAACATCCAGCCCAAAATTCGCGGAGAGCAGAACGTGTTCCGCTATCTGCCCTTGAAGGGAGGCATGATTCTGCGCTTCAGGAAGGACGATGCTGTGGAGCAAGCAGAGATGGTGGCATACGCCGCTAAGACAGTAGGCACCCCTCTGACCATATCCGTAGAACCTGACGATACCCGTCTTGACAACGGCGCGGCAGTCCTCAACGGCGCCAAGGTGAAAAAACAGACCCTTGAGGAATTCATCGCCGACATGAAGAACTATGAGCGCATCCGTACCTTAACCGACCAGTTGCCCGACGAGATTTATGTGGCAGCAGCGGCCAACAACCAGTACATCGCCACCGCCGCTCCCGTGAAAGACGGGCGCATCGAACTGATACACTACATCAAGGAACAATCCATCGCCAACGAGTACCACCGCTATGGCTCACAGATAGAAGTTCCCAAGGTTGAAGATTAAAGGTTACTTCAGAATCGCTTGCGATTTTATCTATAATTCTATACAATTCTTTATATCACAAGAATTCTCAAATTCGAGACATAAAAACAAACAAAGACAAGCCAACAAATATGAAAATGACCGACCGAATCAGACGGCTGCGCGAGCAAAGCCTCAACGCCGTGAACCGCATCACGGCAGAACGCGCCCTCCTGATTACCGAATTCTACAAGTCAGGCGTAGCCGCCTCCGAACCTGTTCCTGTGCAACGCGCACTGTCGTTCAAGTACATCCTTGAGCACAAGTACATCTGCATCAACGACGGAGAACTCATCGTGGGCGAACGCGGACCAGCACCCAAGGCAACACCCACCTACCCTGAGATTTGCATCCACTCCATGCAGGATTTGCAGATACTCAACGACCGTGCCAAGGTGTCGTTCAAGTCGGACGAGGAAACCCGCGCCGCCTACCGCGACATCATTATTCCCTTCTGGAAAGGCAAAAGCAACCGCGACCGCATCTTTAGCAGTCTGCCACAGGAATGGAAAGACGCCTATGCCGCAGGTCTCTTCACTGAGTTCCAAGAACAACGTGCCCCTGGTCATACCGCACTCGGCATCAAGATGTTCCATACGGGTCTTTTAGACTTGAAGGAACGCATAGCCGAGAGCATGGAGAAAGTGGATTTGGTCAACGACCCCGAGGGCGTCGATAAGCGCGATGAACTGCGCGCCATGGACATTGTCTGCGACGCCATGATTGCCTATGCCAACCGCCATGCC
>CACYEC010000437.1 GCA_902773225.1 uncultured Bacteroidales bacterium | reverse complement strand
TATTATTCCTTTGGAGGAGTTAAAGAGGTAAAGTTGCGTCAGAATCTGCCTTTTTGCTTTTGCCCTTACAGGGCGCATTTGTGTTCGCTTTCATACCCAGGGCGTTGCCCTGGTCTGGAAGCTATTGGCCTTTCAGGCCGTTCTCCTATGTTTCAGTTTCAATATTCGCCGGACGCTTTGGTTGATGCTTTACTCACTGATGGTACCTTGTTCCACAGCGATTATATGAATGACACATTATTGCTGCCAAATCGTTAGAACATGCAAATTTAATAAATAACGTGAATTCGACAAAAATTTAACCTAAATTTCTCATGAATTTCAATGAAAGGCAAAGCCTTTTTGTAATTCCGATGAATCATCAAACTGACGTTAAATAATTACGGAATAGCATACTTTTCGATAAAATTGAAGGTCAATAATTAAATCTTTTTGTATTTTTGCCATCAACTTGAAATCATAAAAAGAAAAGTCTATGCTGATTATCCATGCCAACGACCCTACAACGAGTTTTCTGAGTGCGCTTTACGCCGAGCGCAACGATATCTGTGGACGTATTGACGAACACAACACGAACGGAGAAGTGATTCATGCCATGAAGGGAGCCGACCGCATCATGATGCTCGGTCATGGTTGTAAAGACGGGCTGTTCGGCTTGGCTGACAAGAATGGCATGTACCGACCCTTGGTTTACAACCGTCATGTGGAGTTTTTGCGGAGAAAGGAATGTATCGGTATCTGGTGCCATGCTGACGAATTCGCCACTCGCTATCACTTGGATGGCTTGTTCTCGGGGATGATCATCTCAGAACTGTCGGAGGCGAAGGATTGTGAAATAGAGACCACTGCTGAGGAAGTGGAGCGGGAGAACAAGAAATTCGCCGAACGTCTTCGCGACTGCATCAACTCCTACCCTCTCCCTCAAGTGCCTGCCAAGATGGCTGAACTCGACGATGTGCACAGCCCCCTGACGGAGTTCAACTACTCCAGACTGTACTATTTCAAGTATTGACGTTATTGAACTGAACATCATGACTATCATAGAAATCAACCAACTGACGCATCCTGGAGTGGAGCACTTCTGCAGGCTCACTGAGGTCCAGCTGCGCAATCGACTGGATCCCGACAACGGCATTTTCATCGCCGAGAGCCCCAAGGTCATCCGAGTGGCATTGGATGCGGGCTACGAACCCGTGTCCCTGCTCTGCGAGCGTCGTCATATCGATGGCGATGCGCGCGACATCATCGAACGGTGTCCTGACATTCCCGTCTATACGGGTTCCCGCGATGTGTTGTCACAACTGACGGGCTACACACTGACTCGCGGTGTGCTCTGCGCCATGCACCGCAAGTCCATGCCATCGTTGGATTCCGTCTGCGAGAATGCCTCTCGTGTGGTCGTCATCGATGGAGTGGTCGATACCACCAACATCGGAGCCATCTTCCGTTCGGCTGCCGCCCTGGGCATGGATGCTGTACTGCTGACGCCGCAGTCGTGCGACCCGCTGAACCGACGCGCCATCCGTGTGTCTATGGGGTCGGTATTCCTGGTGCCATGGACATGGATAGACAATGAGGCTGATGACTACCAACAACAGTTGCGAGGGTTGGGGTTCCGCACTGCAGCCATGGCCTTGAGCGACGAATCCGTACCCATCGACTACCCGCCACTTGCCGCGGAGCATCGACTGGCTATCATCATGGGCACTGAGGGTGACGGTCTGTCGCATCATGTGATCGCTGGCGCTGACTATGTGGTCCGCATCCCCATGTCGCACCAGGTCGATTCCCTCAATGTGGCTGCAGCATCTGCCGTAGCGTTCTGGCAGTTGCGGAAAAGGTGACGAATTCTCGGATTCTTTTCTTCAAATTTTCCTAAAATCTTGAGCGTAGCGACAAGTAGGAGGTGCGGCATTCCTGCCGCACAAAAAAACGTTTTCCCAAGGAAATATTGGTCGGATACATTGGGTAGTCTGACAATAAATTCGTAACTTCGCACACAAATCATTGATCACACATTCTTTTGAAACAAACTAACCACCCCACCCTGCACTGGCAGCCATTCCTGCTCAGCCTCACGCTCTGCCTCGCCTCACTCACGACCTGGGCACAACGACAATACTCGATGGACTATCAAGTGGACTTCGACACCTTGGGCCACTACCTGATTGTCACACTCGACTACAACGAAACATCGCCCACAGCTGCATCCGACATCGTGCTCAACATGCCGGTGTGGGCTCCTGGCTACTACCAAATCCTCGATTTCCCGAAGCATCTATGCGATTTTGCCGCCCAGACGAACGACGGGCAAAAGCTCGCATGGCAGAAGGAAGGCAAAAACCGATGGCGTGTGCCCGTACCCAAGAACGGACACGTCAAGGTCAGCTATCGCGTCTTCGCCAACGAGCGCGACGTGGCTTCGAGCCGAGTGGATAAAGATATTGCTTTCGTTGCTCCCTGTGGCGTATTCATGCACGTCGATGGTGAACTCAACCACCCTTCCACCGTTACCTTCCACTTGGCCAAGGGATGGACACAGATCGCTTCGGGACTGAAACAAGGCGGATGGGACTGCAACAATCGCGATCTCCGAAACGACGGTACCGACTCCCTGACTGCTGTATTCGATGTCAAGGACTTCGACACGCTTTACGACTCGCCTTTGCTCTTCGGCAATTTCCGTCTCGACAAATTCATATACGACGACCGATGGTACGAATTTGCACTGGAAACGCCCGAGGAAGTTGACGAACTCGACCTGAAGGGGAATTTCTGCAAAATAGTGTCGGAGGCCACAAAGATGATGGGACACGTGCCTTACACGTTCTACAGCCTCATCCACATGGGAGAGGGCGGAGGAGGACTGGAGCACCTCAACTCGCAGGCGTGCTACACCGATGGCACTTATCGCTTCGAATCGCGCCGACATGAAGTGAAATTCCTGGCGTTCGTAGCCCACGAATACTTCCACCTCTACAACGTGAAGTGCATCCGGCCAGCTGAACTATGGCCCATCGACTACAACAAGGAGGCCATCACACCGATGCTGTGGGTAAGCGAGGGACTGACCTGCTACTACGAGTTCAGACTGCTCCGCTATGCTGGCATCGCCACCCCTGACGAGGCGCTCGAACTGCTCTCCACTTATTTCGGCCTGTATGCACCCTACGAGGGGCAGCGGCACCAGAGCCTGCGACAATCGAGCTACGACATCTGGCTGAACTTCATGAACAATGATGCCAACAGCCGTGATGTGCGAATCAACTACTATTTCAAGGGACCAATGGTCGGTCTGCTCCTCGATATCGACATCCGACGCCACACACAGCAACGACGCTCGCTCGACGACGTCATGCGCCTGCTCTACCAGCGCTACTACTTGGAACTCAAGCGAGGCTTCACTGAAGAGGAATTCTGGGCGCTCTGCGCCG
This sequence comes from uncultured Bacteroidales bacterium, assembly GCA_902773225.1. GTDB lineage: Bacteria > Bacteroidota > Bacteroidia > Bacteroidales > Bacteroidaceae > RUG11857. The sequence continues at coordinate 780 of CACYEC010000437.1, read as the reverse complement.
AGGTGGCTGGCAGCCCACTCACGGAAGTGCGACGCGCAGTCGATACCACCGACGACATCGACTACGACTATTGGCTGCGGGATGCCGGACTGCGTATCGACGGCAACAAAATTGTCCGCATAGAGCATCCGACAAAAGCACAAAAAGCATTTCTGGAAGCAATGAAACTGTAGGAACAGACGCCCGAGCTGAAATCACCATTATTGGTATTTCAGCTTGCCCCTGTCGATATCGTCTTGCAGTTGTCTCAACTTTTTCAGAGACTCCACCATATCATCAGTGCCTTCAGACCTCCTCGACTCAATCCGTTTTCTTTCGTTCCTATAAGCCAGGACTTCCTCATCGGTCACATGCATCATCTGCTGACACTCCAAAAAGATCTGACGCATATTATTCAGACAACCTGTAGTCATGATGCCATACGTCAAGTAGTCAAAATTGATGAAATTCTGGCACCGTTCAAGAATAGAACTTCTGGAGATACTGTTGACGAGTGAATCGCACACCATTGTTTTGAATTGAAGGCGAAACCGATAGAAATCAGCCACATACTCGGTGAAGAAAACATCGCCTACCGTATTGATGGTTTCGATGCTCGATGAGAAGATTCGTTCTGTAGTCTCTGTATAACTGACCTGCGGCAAAGTCCCGGCAATCGAGTACCAAAGTTCAGAAAACTTTGTGGTGTCTTCCAAAAGCGACAGGAGAAATTGTTTCAAGGTAGTCTTTGTCTTGTCGCTCTTCAATAGACTTGGAATGCGGAGTTTCATATCATTCAAT
>CACYEC010000436.1 GCA_902773225.1 uncultured Bacteroidales bacterium | reverse complement strand
TCGTGTAGCCGCGATAGCAAGCCTTCGCCACCCTCGTATCGCTCACATCAGCATACAGCTGATATACATCGAAGTAGGGAGCGTCCTCGTTCTGTTGGAGTCCTGTTCCATCAATAGTAAAGTCACAGGATGAGATAGAGCAGAATAAGGAGAAGTCGCTGATGTTATTGAATGAAACATTGACAATCATTTTCTTAGACGTAGAGAAGAATAACCCATTGATGCTCTTAAGACTGTTGTACCTTAGGTCAACATACTCCAATGAGTCAAGTACGGCAAGCGGACGAAGGTCTTTCACTGCATTGTCGCTCAAGTCAATTACGCGCAAATTAGGCATTAGCTTGATGTCCTGAATGTCTGTCACACCTCGACGGGAAAGGTCGAGGAAGGTGATTGTGTCCAACTGCGAGAAGCTGATAGCAGTATCTTCGCTGATGCCCAAATGCTGTCTGACTCCCTTTTCAACTACGGGGGACACAAAGTTTACATCCTGTCCCTGTGCCTTTGCCACTAAACATAGCAAGGCCAGTACTATCTTTATATAATTCTTCATTGCTATCATGGTTTTACAAAGGTTAGTTGATCTGCAATTAAATCCACTTTCATGATTGTTCCAGATTGAAACTCTACGGTCATAATCAAAGGCTCATTACTGCTTGCTTTGAAATTTTCCATCTTCACGAAATTGTTGTCGAGCAAAGGCACACGGGTGACACGTTTGTTCTTCCAATTGATAATCATCCAAGCCTCTGTTGAATCGTAAAGTGTATTGTTTCCTTTGAAGTCTACATTCTTGATTGTTATTGCATTCCATTCTTCATCAAGAGAGACACCAGGATTATCATTTCTCAACACCATGCCTGATTGATTAGGAGTTGACATAATGAGTCCTATAGATTCGATTTGCGAATAAACATCTTTCGCAGAGAAATAACCAGCAAAGGAACCATCACTGGAATACTTGCGAACCTTTATCTTGAAAATAGCATCCTTCGAAACGAATCTTTGCCATACAAATCTGTTACTATTATAGTTTCCAAGTCTTTCTGCGGCTTTTGCCATAGCCTCTCCTACCTCAAAATAAGACTTGTAAACCTTTAAGATGGGATCTTTTTTAGATGCATACTTCCAAATAAGACTGGCCAACTTAAAGAACTTCTCGTTGTCGTCTGCAGACGATGCATTGTAAACGTCCTTTATCGTATTGTATAGATCGGCTATTTCTTTGTGAACAATGTATGCCTGATTGTTTTTGACAGCATCTGAAATCTTTTTGACCATTTCGGCATGCATACTGTAAATGCAGTTGCGCAACATGCCCCACGACTTGATAGCGGCATCTGCAATCTGTTCATTCAGTTCCGAATAAGTCCATTCCTCATTTCCATAGTTCTCAATCAATTTGTAGACTCCGTCGCCGGCACTGTTCCATGCAAGTGTAAATGGGTCTCCCCATTCCGAGAACTTCTTCATATACTTTATAACTTCGGTATAGCCCTCCATATATGATGCGAAGCCATTCTCTAATTTCGTTATTTTCTCGAAAGGATTGAAATTCAACGTTTGAGGAAGCGTGTATGACTGGAGATCCGGTGTAGCCAAAACCTTCATTTGTTCTGCTCCATCTTCCTTAGAGAAGACATATACATAGTAGGGTTCTTCTCTTTTTTTGTCGGGCAGATCAACGATGTCAAGTGCTAAGGTCTGGTAAGCGCCCTTCCCCAAACTAATGTGTGCATCTGCGGCAGTCTTATAGTTCGGGCCATCATCAAGTCCTGCACTCGGATGGATTAGATAATACCATAAAGAATTACCTCCTTGAGCTTCTCTATCGTACATATCCATTACCTCTTTGCTTATAACTTTCACGATGATATTACCGGACCACGACTTGCCTGAAATGTTTTTCACTTCCATTTCCCATGCATCCTGGGTTATCTCGACTTTGCTATTCAGATACAAGTCATACATATCATTTGCCGGTTGCTCTTCATCTTCGATTTTTGTGCCATCGAGATAAAGCGTTTTATTGCATGTATTTTCATTCACGATAATCGTTAAATCATCGTAATGCCAGTTCCTGTCTTCAACACTGATGGCAAGTTCCGTGCCGTATGGCTTGTTCCATATTTGGAAAAGTCCGCTCAATGATTCGCCATAAATACGTTCACCATTTACAAATATTTTTGAAAGACAATTATTATCGTATCTCTCTCCGTTTCGAAGAAGAACACATGTAATGGTGCCTCGCTCTACTGTGCTGGCAGCATTCTCTACCGTCACGGCCATATCGCCCGAACGCACTTTCTGCGTCACGCCGTCGGCATCGGTATATATACCTTCTATATAATATGTGTATGTG
>CACYEC010000435.1 GCA_902773225.1 uncultured Bacteroidales bacterium | reverse complement strand
TTTGTTCCACATCGTCAGGATACGTCCGTTGTGGTTGCCGAACAGACCACCGCCAGTGGCACCGTAAATCACAAGGTAGCGATCACCAATCTTCATTGCGTCGGGAGCAGCGCCGCCACCAGGACGGACACCGCCTGAACGCCATGTCCAGCCGTCGTCGGAAATCAGGCCGCCACCACCTGTGCCGAAGGTGAAGTATTTGCCATCGCACTCTACGATGGTCGAGGGGTCGTGGATATAGGGGGCGCCTATCTGTGCTGTAGCGGTGAGTAAGGAGCAGTGGAAGGCAAACAATATGATTGTGCGTAGATTTTTCATAACTTCTATTGATATTTAGTTCTTGATTTCGTAATTGGTTACAGGGTTGCCTTTCTCGTCGATGAAGCGGACGCAGAAGTCGCTCAGACCTGGGCCGTTGATTACAGCGCAGCGGATGATATTGCGTCCTTTTTTCAGTGTCAGACGTGGCGACATGCCGTCGTCGGCTACCATACGGCGGTCACTGTCAAGTATCAGAACGGGATCGCTGTTCTCTGCTGTACGACCATCTGCTGACTCTACCCACCACATCGATGCACCGTTGCTACCGGCGGCCAGACGAACGTTTGGTATGTCCTCAGGGCAATCTATCGTGGTCACTGCCCAGAAGCATACGCGGTAGGTGGCTTTCTGCAAAAGGTCGGCGAAACGGAACAGCCGGACGTTGTAGGTGCCGCTCTCCATGGCGTGCCAGGCAAGTGATTGCTTGCCTACTTTCACCTTCTGCCCGTCTTTGGGCATCGCTGGTAATGGTTTGGGATGGCTTGTCGGGGTGGCGACGTGTTCCTGAAGGTATGCGTATGAGAAAATCAGGTTGGAGTTGGCATCTGGATTGTCGATAGGCTCAAGCAACATCCAACGGCGAATAAAGCCCTGGTCGTCTGGACGCGCTGTTGGTGACGTGATGGGGACGAAGTAGTCTGGGCGGTTCTTGAATTTCAGCCAGTCGATACTCAAGCTGTCGCCTTCGGAGGTGACACACAGGCTGGCAATGCCTTTCGGTACATTCTCAAGAGGTGCGGTCAGCGTGAGCCAATGACCGCTCATGTCGCGGCGGAAGTTGCCCATCTGGCTGATGACTGTCACGGGAACACGGGCGATAACCTTGCCTTTGGCATTGCCCTCACGTAGTACCAGGGTCGTATTGGCGGCGGCCTTGACGCAAACCGACAGGTAAGCACCTGAGTGGAGGCCACTGAAATCTACATCATTGTATGTCAACCATGAGGACTTGGAAGGCAGGGTGGCAAACAACCCACGGAAACCGTTGAGGGAGTCGATAATCTCATTGGTGACATCACTGCTGGCGCTGCTGTAGCGGTCAACTTCAATGCGCGAGGTTGCTGACGACACACCTACGCCACGCAGTGTTGGCTTCACTTCTACGATAGTTCCATCGGGACGGAAACTGATTTTGTCAATGCATGGGGAACGACGTTTGTCGTCGCGGGGTGAATAGTCATTATGATGGTAGAAGATATACCACTGGCCCTTGAATTCCAGAATGCTGTGGTGGTTGGTCCAGCAATGGTTGGCATGCTCTGCCATGATGATGCCCTTGAAATCCCAAGGACCCAGCGGATTCTTCGACATAGCGTAGGCCAAGGTCTCGGTGGGGTTGGCGCCATTGCTCGTGTCTCCGCGTACCCAGGGAAAGGTGAGATAATACCAGTCGCCACGGCGGAAGACAAACGGCCCTTCCTTGAATCCGTCTGGAAGACCTTCCATCTGCTGTCCCGCAACTGTGAATGTGGGGGCAGGGCCTTGCTGACCATTTCCTCCCTGGCGTTGGGGCATGGTCATGGTCTGCAATTCACCATCTACTTCCAGCATGTTGCTCTTCAATTTGGCGCCACGGATACCCATGCCCGACCAGTAGATGTAGGACTGTCCGTCGTTGTCCATCAGCACGCAGGGGTCAATGCCCGAGACTCCTTTGATGGGCTCGGGTTCACAGGTGAAAGGACCTTCTGGACGGTTGGCTGTGGCTACGCCGATACCGAAACCACGACCTATCTTCTGGCCGTTGGGGAAGTAGAAATAGTACTTGCCATTCTTTTCCACACAGTCGGGTGCCCACATGGAAAAGCCTTGCGGATTACCCCACTGCACGCCCTTCTGGTCGAGGATGACACCATGGTCCACCCAATCGGTGAGGTTCTCGGAGGAGAAGACGTGATAGTCGCCCATGCAGAACCAGTCTTGACGAGCTCCTTCAGGAGGAACGATGTCGTGAGAGGGATACACATAAACTCTGTTGTTGAATACTCGAGCCGTAGGGTCGGCTGCGAATTGATTGTGGATGAAGGGATTCTGCGCTGTGATTGCCAGCGGGAATCCAAGCATGAACATAACGCCTAGTGTTTTCATTCTTTAATCGTCTTGATGAATTTTGGTTGATTTTTAAGCAAAAATAATCAATACTTTCGTATTTCATTTCATCTTGACGTAACAACTTTATATATTATGGTTTGAAAAACACCTCTTGTTTCAATTTTTATACTGTTTGACACAAAAATGAAAAATCTCTTTTCTGTTGAATTTGACGATAAGAGTGACATAAAATAATACAGACTAAGTACTATCGACCCTAAACAGAGTATCCATGGAGAAAAGGAAGGATGCGCTTTAGGCATGGGTAAAGACGCCACAAGCTATTTGTGATGTTGTTGACGCTCGTCGAAGCAGCTTACAAACAAGACAGACTATCGCCAGGCAGAGCCATGGGGCTGTAACGGATGTTCATAGTCAAAAGAAGGCAGACTTGGAGTTCTGCCTTGCTGTTCTATAATGTTATTATTTGAAATTATAATAATAAAACTTTAATATTAAGTGAAATACGAGCATTTATTAAAGCATTACTTTAATAATAGTCAAATATACTAGAATTATAACATAAAACGACCATTATAGTTCCTCTGTGTGCAAAAAGCATCCGTTGAACTCATCGCTTGCTAATTCTGGTTCCTCGTTGAAGATGCCGAATACGGAGGAACCGCTTCCCGACATCGAAGCATAAACGGCACCTAAGTCGTAGAGACGGTCTTTGATAACCTTGATTTCGGGAAACTTGGGGAAGACACTGGATTCGAAATCATTGACTACATTTTCACTCCATTGTTCTATAGGCATGACGATGAGTTGTGGTAAGGATATGGAAGGACGCTGTGGTTTGACAGCGGCGTACGCATCGCGGGTGGATACAAAGACATCGGGTTTGACAAGGACCAGATACTTACCTTGCAGCGACAGATTGACTGAGGTGAACACATTGCCGATGCCTGTGGCAAAAACTGGGGTGTTGCGTATGAAGAATGGGCAGTCTGCACCAAGACGGACAGCGTAGTCCTCCAATTGTTCTGGGGTGAGGCATAACCGACAACTCTCGTTCAGCATACGGAGCGTATAGGCGGCATCGGCTGAACCACCACCCAAACCGGCACCTGTGGGCACTCGTTTATCGAGACGGATACTGACCGACGGCAGTTTGAAATCCTTGCTCAACAAACGGTAGGCTTTCACGATAAGGTTATCTTCTATTTCTCCTTCAATGGGGTTGCCGTCTATCTCGAGTGAACAAGTCTCCGAATTGCCTTCAGAGAACTCCATCTCGATGGTGTCGTGAAGTCCGATAGGGTAGAAGATGGTCTCAATATTGTGGTAACCGTCGGGGCGGCGTTCCACAATATTGAGGCCGATATTCAGTTTCGCGTTTGGATATACTTGCATGCTATGGAACTTATTTTCTTTCGAA
>CACYEC010000434.1 GCA_902773225.1 uncultured Bacteroidales bacterium | reverse complement strand
ATTTGAACTCGATGCTCGCACTTGGGCAAGTTTCGGCGACCTTGTGATTCTTGCCAAGCCATCACCCTCCCTTGTGAAGGATGAACTCTATGCCGCAATACAAGAAGCCACTGCAATACGTCATGCACAAGACTTTAACGCTATTGTGGATAAAGAACCGTTCCAGTACAGTATTGAGGCATGTAACGCTCTCACTGAAGCGCGTGGTGCTGCGGTTTCTGTTTATAATAATGCCAGCAATAAGACGATGGAAGAGATTATAAAGGCCACTGCCGACTTGCTCGACGCTATCGAGACTTTCAATAATTCCGAACTTGTTGCACCTGATTACGATTCCTTTTACAATCTCATACTGATGGATGAGGGCTTCGCTCATGCAGGCAAACCCATCACCTTCAAGAAAGGCAACGAAGCTTCTGGAGGCTATTACATTGGATACACTGATAATCCGGGGTCGCCCTACAACCAGGACATCATGTTCGAAGCCGCTCAGGGAGTGAACTGCTACTACATGTACATCAAAGACTACAAAGGTGACAAGCTCTATGTAGGTACAGGTAGCAATTACACCGGTGGTAATGACTACCAGCTCCGTATAACTGACAGCAAGGAGAATGCATTGGTGCTGAAGGCAGAGCGCAAGTATAACGTTCTCGGCTTCATCAACACCAAAACCAACTCCTACGTGGGGTCTAATGGCGACGAGGGTTTCTATACCTCCAACAATAATCATAAGTTCGAAATTCGGGATTTCGTTATGACTGAGTTCACGCTGAAAGTGGATGTTGGCAAGTACGCCACAGTCATCTTGCCGAATTTATCTTATTTTTTGGATTTCTCAAGTTTGAAATTCTTCACCTGCGAGGATGTTGATGGCACAGAGCTCGTGCTGAATGAGGTTGGTATAGCAGAAATCGAGATTGACAAACCCTACATCATACAGAATGTTGGCGGAGAGGATATGGATATTACCACAGATATTCTCGGTAGGGCATACTCCACCGAACTGACATTCGGTTTGCTTACCGGTCTCTATTCTGGTGGTCAAAGTATTCCTGCCGGCAAGTATGTGCTCCAGACAAAAGATGGCGTTCAGCGTTTCCGCAAAGTTCCTGAGGGAGGCATGACGGGTACGAAGTTCCGCGCTTACCTCACTTACGACGGTGGTGGAGAGATTAATGCACTGGGCTTCCAGGCTGACGAGACAACTGCCATCCGTGGTATCGACGCGTTGCTCAACGGCGAGGGAGCTGACGCTATCTACACCGCTGACGGCGCTCGCATCTCCGCTCCTCAGAAGGGCTTGAACATCATTAAGATGAGCAACGGCAAGACAGTCAAAGTGCTTATCAAGTAAACTGAATATTCATTGTCTAACTCAAAAAAACTCGATTCAAATATGAAGAAAAGATATATCAGTCCAGACATGGACATCCAGCAGTTCAGCACTCGTCTGTTCACAGCGCTTGGCATCTCTGATAGCGAAGCTGACCCAAATGGTGGCATGGAGACCAACACCCGTACCAGTAGTTCGTCGAATGACAGTTGGGAAAGATTTTGGGAAGAACGAGAATAATCCCTAATCAACAATCAATCAATAGAAAGGGGAGAGGCCGAAGCCTCTCCCCTTTCTATTGATAAGACTTATATGTATCGCTTGCGATTTTATCGCTAATTCCATAAAATTCTTAATATCATCAGAATGATAATTCGAAAATTCTCAAATTCGTGATAAATAGAACATCCCTATAGCAAGTTCAGTGCGTTTCCAATCACTTAACCAGCACCTTTTTGCCATTGATGATATAGAGACCAGGAGCAAGACCGTCGGTGTTGGTGTTGTTGCTCACCTTCTGTCCACTGGTGTTGTAGATGCCCTTCTTGCCAGATGTCGATTCCTTAATCTCGATGCGGTTGATGGCATCGGCCAATTCGTCGTCTACGCTGATGCTATAGACATTAGCGCCAGAATTGGAATTTCTGAATACCGTTCTGAAAGGAGGAACCTGCACGTATGTGCTCACCTGCCAGAAGTGGTTGTGGGCAATGTAATAGGTGTCTGTTGATGTGAAATTCTGCTCACTATAGTAACCTTGGTGAGTCCATCCTGGTGCTTGGGTGGCTACAGGTACTGATACAGTGTTTTCTACAGTTACATTATAACTGGTGATGACAAAGGATTCTTCTTCGGGTACACCGTCCATCATTCTGAACAAAATCGGAGTATTGGCTGGAATTGTACCTTCGATGTGGGTGAAGTCCATTTTGTCTCTATTCCATTCATTATCTGTTCCTTCTGCGAATCCTGTCATTTCATAGAGGTGAGCCTCATATACTTTCACATCCTCTTCATAAATCGGCCATGGCAGAATCACCGTACCATACACATAATTCATGGTCCGTTCATAACCAGCGAAAAACACATCGAATGAACCGTTTTTGATTTCCATTGGTTGGAGGTCTTCAACAAAGAGATATTCGCAATATCCATTAACCACTATATTAGCAAAACCATTTTCCCCATAATTATCAATCACATCATCGCTGTTCACTCGGATGATTTGGTTTACATATTGTGGATAGAGTATTGCTCCCTTAGCCTCCGCATATTTCTCGCTCGTCATATCGACGTCACCATCATAACGTTGCCAGAAGTAGTCTTGCTGGAGCATGTCGCGCTGTGCGGTAGCATTGTTTGTGGGTACGTAGGTTAGTTGGATATTCCTTATCTGGTAGTAGTGCTGGTCGGAACGGATACCAATGGTGGCCTGGTTCTGGCCCACTTGGAATTCTACTTCATAAGAAGCGAAATCACTGGTTGTCACCTCTGGTGAACGTCCCACGTTGCCGCCTAATGGGGCACCGTAAATGGCAACGGCAGATGCACCTCGGTACTTGATATCATTACCTTCATCTGTCTTAACCTCGGCAGTCAGACGGTATTGTCCGTTCGGCAAGTTGCTGATAACCTGGCTTAGCTCAGCCCATGTGATGGAAAAAGCCCAAGCGTTGAAGACTCCATTATCAACGAATGAGTCATTCCATCCGTCGTATGTGTAACCGAAGGTCCAACCTGTAGGATATTGCACCCTTCCGTCACCCCCTTGTGTTGCCCCGGTCTGTATTCCTCCAGAGAAGTCAGCATTATTGATGAGCGAAGTGGCTGAACCGTTATTCTGAGCGATGGTCATGGCGTTGTTGAGGATGGCTACCGCTTTGTACATCTCTGCCTCGGATGCGAATTCCTTTGCGTAGTTGTCGTATTCCTCCCATTGGCTTATCGCTGCCTGGATGGCCCCAGTGTTATCAGTATAGACACGCGAACGGGCCTGGTTAAGTGTTTTTTGGAAGAGGGAGGTAAACATGAGTTTGAGGTGGCTGACGTAAAGGATAGGAGTATTGGCAGCACTGAAGTTGTTGTTACCGGTACCATATCCTAAACTGATGGTGGCTTGACTGGTTTCATTCAAACTAAAGGGGATTGTGTGAGAGGTCCAGGAAGACCTACTGTTCATCCATTCTGTACTGTTGTCTGTGGTTGTGTTATTGCCAACTTTCACTGAGAACCGGTTGTCGTAGCTTGCATTCCAAGTGTTTGGGTTGACGTTCTCCACATCGTACGACAGCGTGTAGTCACCTGCGGGTAAGGTTACATTTTGGCTATAGTAAGAGAAATTGTCTTGCCATCTGCTATCGAATCCGAACCAGTATTCATCGCTTGTGTGGGTGGCGTCTGCCGTTGAAACGATTGGCTGAATGTCGTTTCCCAGTCCTTGCAATGCATCGATGCCTATTTTACCATTACCAATACTGCATGTATTACTGGAGGTATGTCCTGTCCATCCACTTGTGGAAGAGAAGTTGGCGTTGGTGATGTACTGCGCTGTGACATCTTTCTGGGCAAAACCTATAGCGGTAAAAAATATTAATACCGCAGAAATGATATATCTTTTCATCATAATTACAGTTTGATTTTACTTAGAAAAGTTTCTTTTTCTTGTTGGTTTGATTGTTTTTGGGCGTTAATTGCTTGTATCCCTTTCCTCCTTATTGATGGTTCCTTCATAGATATGTCCACTTACCGGATGGTTCAGCCATTCCGTTTGGGTCTTGTCTCGTATCCATTCGCTGATTCTGGGATAAGCCACATCGACGTTAGCACGCTCCTTGGGCCAAATCCAACTGTCGGTGTCGAGTACGATGGCCTGTGGTGTACGTTGCTCCAATCCATCCTTGCCATTTGGCGCAATTCTGATTTGTGTGCCGTTATGCCCGTCGTCATCGTATGTGACCACAATGTTGAATTCTCTTGCGTCATCAGAGATGGTGAAGTTATCAGGCACATTATTAATGGTCTTGACAGGGTCGAAGTCAATGTTCAAGTTCGGGTACTGCAAAGGCAGGGCTGGTGCGTAGGTGTCTGCATTGGTGTTGATGATGACTTGGTCTGCGTTATAGGTGTTTCCTTCTCTCGTATAAGTGCCACCTAAACCGTAGGCCTGTCGGTTGATGCTGCTCCAGATTTCCTGGTAATAGGTATCTCCAGGATAACCAAAGAACAGTTGTATGGGCAAATGACCACCTGCGCACTTCACCTTGACAACGGCCTTGCCACTACCTGTGGCGTGAGAGACTTGCAACACAAGGTCGTTGAAGTCGAAGTCGTCAGTTGTACCAAGGTCCTCGTAAGCGATGGTATAAACCATGGGCGTCTCTTTGTTGTTGGTTACCTTATGCTCAATGAGGAGCATAATGTCGTTGTAGTCCTTGTCTGATGCAGTCTCTTCGTTGAGACCCCAGTCTTCAAGTCCTATCACGCCATATTCGTGCTCTAATACCTCTGGACCCTCATCGCCAGTGATGTTCAAAGAGGCGTAAACACATTGTTTGGTCTCATCGGGGTTGCGCGTCGACTCGGAATAGTAGGTAATCATACCTGGAGTCTCAGCGTCAGAACTCTTGAGGGGGGCTGAACGGCGGTTGCCTTCTGCAATCTTCGGGTCATCTTGCCCATAGCCCTCCATAAGTTCTGCTTCTCCAGTCTCTGGCTGAGTGATATTCCAGTAAGTCCTGGTTTTGATATAGAATCCCAAGCCTTGACCTTCACGAAGTCCCACAGTACAGGGCTTACCAAGCACGGCCTTGCAGTTCCAACGTGGCTGACGCTCTGCCAACTTGAACAATTGGATATTTCGGCCTGT
>CACYEC010000433.1 GCA_902773225.1 uncultured Bacteroidales bacterium | reverse complement strand
CATCCAAAGTTTGGTCTGCCCATAGCCTATATCCACCATGAGCTTTCTGGTGGTGTCGCCCAAACGGGTGTCGTTGCCGTATGCAATATCGTAATCCCAAAGCGGTCCCCAGTAGAGAAGTGAGTCGCCTTGGTCCTTGTAGAAATAAGTGCTGAAAAAACCATCGATGTTGGCACTCACCTCAGTGGCGATATACCAATTTGCGAGCGAGATGGAATCGACCCAACGGCGGTAGCCTCTGTCTGGGTCGGCAAAATCAGAACTTCTGAGCACTGCCTCGAAATCGCGCATGTAATGGCGGATGTAATCGTTCTGCTCAGGAGCGATATCCTCCTCGTCGGGATAGTGAATACGAATAGGCACACTGTAGGCTGAGGTGGTGAAACAGTTGCCGTCCTTGAAACCATCGACTTCCAAGAGGTAGCCTCCTGTGATGTCGCTTTGGTCGGTGATTGGGAGGTCCTGTTCCTTCACGTTGACGCGGTGCTTCCTGACATCCACATGATCGCTGAGTTGGTAATTACCGTAATAGGTGCCGTTGATGTTGAGATCGACAAACTTGTAGGAGGGGTTGAAATACATGCCGAGGAACTCGCCCATGGCACTGGTGACAGCATTGCGGATGAGGGTCTTGTCGCCAGCATTGGCCAACAAAGTCCATTTCTTGGCGCTGGCTTTCCCCTTTCCCAAGAACTTCTCCTTGGCGGCCAACTTGAAACGGTAGGGTTTCTTGCTCATGTTCCAGGTGGAATTGCCTCGTCCACGTATCTCCACCGAATCGCGCACGATGACGCTGTCGTTCTCGTCGATATAGGTCAAGGTGCAGTATTTATATGTGGTCTTGCTGGTGATGCCGTATCCGTCGTATGTGTTGATATAGACCGTCGGCAAGTTGGTGTACCTGCTGTAAGGATTTTGGGCAACCACACACAAAGGGAGCCAAAACAACAAGATGATGAGTTTGATGTGTTTTTTCATTTTGTTGGGATAGTTTATAGTCATTTCTAAATTATTAGGACAAAAATACAAAAAACAACTGATATAGAATGAATAATGCTCGAAAAAAAGATAAAAATTATTTGGTTTTCTCGAATTTCATTCTTTCACCATCAATTCTGGCGATATAGATTCCTTTAGGCAACCTATCAATTTGCACAAAGTCGCTGTCTGACTTCTCACCGAGAACACGCCCGTTCAAGTCGCAGATAACACAATGGTTGAATACGCCATCAACGACCAATTTGTTGGTAGAAACACGGAGCCGAGACTTGCGTTTTGTGTTCAAAAGACTTTTCACTGTGGTGGCCTCTGTATCGCCAATCGCAATCCATCCTACCTGTTCACCTTTCACACGCTCATGCGCTACAGCCTTCTCACGGTCCTTAATCAGGGTAGCCCCATTGAGGTCACGGCTCTTGACGCGCAAGACCGATGTGATGGTATCGTTCTCGGTCTGCATGGCAGCAAAATAAAACGGAAGGCTGCTGAAACTGGTGCCATAATCCAAACGGGTTCCTCCAAGCAGATTGTCCTGTACCAAACCATCTTCACTCAACCCCACATGAATCTCCTTGCCACCATAGATGGCATGACCTTGACTCATAGCAAGAACGCTAACCTTTTCTGTCATACCATCGGGTAGATGATTGCGGCCTTCAAACTGTAATTTAAGGTCAAAACCTATCGTACTTACATTCCTGACACGGACGGAAGCTGCAGAGGCATAGTTAGAACTGATTTGTGTGGGAATCACCACTGGAATCTCACGAAAGGGACGTTTGAAGTCGATACGTTGCCATTTATCGTCCACACCGTCAATTTGGCGTACCTCCACTTGCAGTCCATTCCATTCATCATTGCCTTCAAGAGCCATCATCACTGCGATGGTGTCAGGATAGGCCAGAGATGGTGACTCCTGATAGTCCCAACTGGTGAGTCGGAAATCGAAGGCATCAACCTGGATGTTGTCGGCACGGTATCCCAAAGGCATCTTATTGCGGTAGGTTGGCACACCTAAAACCACACAAGGAACAGTACTGTACTTTTCCTTCATTACTGCAGCTGACCAATTCTCCGTAATCAACATCTGTGAGAGAAAAGGTGACGGGTCGTGACCATTGTTGAACACATAGAGGTTCACTGTGTTTGACATCTGCTCTGAGCCATACATAGGAGTGGAGATGATGCGGAAATGCAATCTGCCTTCCTCCTCTGGTAAGGGCATCTCGCATGAAAAAACGTCGGTTTCATCGGGGTTTTCCAACTCCATCTGTGGATGGTAATTGATGCCGTCGGCACTGGTTTCCACAACGTATTTCCTGATGAATTCACCTTCTGTATCGGTCCACTTCAAAGTGACCTTGCCATCCTTTATGCCTGAATAGGAAAGGATTGGAGCAGTACGAGTGGCATATTGTGGGGTATATTGCATGTCGGGGCGGTAGAAATAGTCGGGCTGGTCATTGGCGTAATATTCGCCCGCAGGTGTCAGTTTGGCGGTGCTGCCAAGGATGATTGCCCGTTTGTCCTCCACCCAGTTGTAGATGCTGTAACGCTCCACAAAAGAGCAAGTGTCCATCACGGTGAGTATCTCCTTGAGGTCGCGCAGTTGCTTGGCCTGTTGCTCAGCCGTACCACTGGGCCATGTTTCCTTGGTCCAGTTGGCGCCATTGTTCCACTCCTTAATCCAAATAGGCCGGTGGGTATGGTCATAAACATCCTTGAGTTTGTTGTACCATTCCAGTCCACTCAATCCACCCCAATAAGCGTGAACCACCACATAATCAACCCTGTAGTTGCGTTTGCGACACTCGTTCATAAAGTTGTAGAGCCAATTAAAGTCGGTTGTGGCAGGCGAACCCAACCTCATACCCGTCTGCATCAGTTTAGGCCAAAGTTCAATGGCTTTCTCCACACTCACATTCGACTGCTCCGAATGGTCGGGTTCGTTGAAGCCCATGAGTTGGCACACATCTGTCAAACCGTACAACTTTGTCGTACCACTCGACGCTCCCCACACCTCAGGAACAAACTCCTGGTTGTAGTTCTTTCCCTGTCGCCTGGGATTGGCGGTAGAAGTTGCTGAAGTACCCCAGTTGTAGAACCATGTGGAATTGGTGAAGTCGGCCTGTTCCTCCACGTATTTCAAACCCTCTGGCATGGTATCCCACTTACTGCCTGCCCATCCCTTCTTGCTGACATACTGCCAAGGCAAAACCCTGACAAACGACACCTTGCGGGAAAGCAGGTCGGGCAAATCATCAACCACAAGGTCGGCTGTGTCGGCCACGAAAACACGGCTATAGCCCATGCCGTCGCTTTGGGTGGCAAGTGTGGCCATGTAACCGCGACGAAGGATAAATGAACAAGCCTTATTGTCGAGCGTAAAACTCTTTCTCAAACTATCAGGAGCAGCGGTAGGTGGATTGTTACTATAATAAAAGCCACTTCTCATCTCTTCGCTAATTCCCGACAGTCCATTTTCTGCATACAAAACAAACGCGACATCATCGTTGGACTGAGGCACAACCACTGCCCCATGGCGGTAGATAAGCACACGGCAGTTCACATCAGGCCTCATGCGTTCTCCCTTTATGCGCACGTTGCCGGCGAAACGGGCTATCACATCATTGGGCTTCACGTCATCGAAGAACAACCAAACATTGTCTTCCAACTCGATAACCTCAGATGATTTCAGGGGAGAAGACCCGCTGAGATGTCGGTCAACATAATTGAAAGCTTCCATGGAAAATGATTCCACAGAAAACAAGAAACCGATAAGAATGGCTATTGTTTTGCTCATATTAATTGCTGTTTATTCTTTTTTGCAAAAATAGCATGTAAATAGGGCAACCAACTAAAAAAAGACGTAAAAGAGGTGGAAAATTCCACCATGACGTATTTTTCCACCACCTGAATACGTAATAATACCTATAAATCCACCATATTTGCAGTCAGAACGATTTTATTTCGTCATCTTACTATCATCCAGCATATCTATCATGAGGCGTATCATCATCTTCCTGTTTACCGCATTCGTGTGCCAGTCTGTCCTATCCCAACAGACAGACCCCAGTCTTTATTGGCTCAACAATATTGAAATCCAGCAGTTCTCAACTCCATCATCATTTCCCCACGACGGCGTGAACACCATCCACCAAAGTGCTGACGGTTTCCTCTGGTTCGGCACGGTAGAAGGACTCTTCCGCTACGATGGCTACCGTTTCATCTCCTACCGCAACGACATTCAGACACCATCGGTGCTCACATCCAACAATGTACTGAGCATCCTCTCCACTAAAGACAACAAGTTGTGGGTAGGCACGAATAACGGCATTAACAACATAGACATGTTCACTGGTATCACTCGCCAATACCACCTGAAAGACTTTGACAACAGTGATATCGTAGGTTGCCTTTATGCCACACACAATGGCGATGTGTGGGTAGGAACAGAAGGTGGACTCTACAAGTATAACAATGAAACAGACGAATTTGTGTTGATGTGCGACCAACGGGGCAACTCAAAAGTACCTCACAGTGCCATCAAAGCCATCTACGAGGACGATAAAGGTTACCTATGGGTTGGCACATGGAATCAGGGACTGTACCGCTACAACACCACTGGTGACACATGGTACGAGCTGCCCAAGTTTAACGACGGCAATTCAGCACATTGCCTGTTGATGGACGAGCACCACCATCTGTGGGTAGGAACATGGGGGAAAGGCGTTTACCGCATTGACAATCCATACGATACAGACGTTCCTCTGGAGTTCCAGAACTTCAAACTCCATTCCATCAATGGCAAAGAACAGGCGCTCAATTACATCTACTCCGTTACTAAAAGTCCCGACACCGACCGGCTATGGGTTGCCACCAGCCAAGGGGTAGGCTTTTGCAACTACAACCAAAAAAATCAAACCTTTTATCTGCTTCCCGAAGAAAAAGAACCCTTCCCGAAGTTCTTCAGACGAGGTATCGACAACCTCATCTTCGACCATCACGGCAACATCTTCATGACAGGCCACCGCACGGGCGT
>CACYEC010000432.1 GCA_902773225.1 uncultured Bacteroidales bacterium | reverse complement strand
GTGGTTGTCGAGTAGATGCGGATGTTGTTGGCAGCAGTGCGCATGATGATTTCCTCGCGCCAGTCACCGAAGATGTCACCTTGGTAGCAAGGTGTACCCTTGGTGTCGTTGTTCGTCATCGAACCCTCGCAAACGTAGATAGGACTCCAGCTCCCGTATTTGGCTACACATCCCTCTGTGTTCTTGCCATTGAGGTAGTTGAAGGTCTCAGAGCAGAGGTCGCCGTCCCAGTAGATGCGGAAGTTGGTGTTCACACCAGTGGCATCGAGGCCTGGTACAGCATTGTTGGTCACAAGGCTGATGGCGCCTTCACGTGCAGAGCACCCAAGTCCTCCGGGGAAGTTGTTGCAGAAGTTGTCGGCCATGGCGCGTCCGTCGTCGTTGCCTGCCTCATAACGGTGGTATATCTTGCTGGTTGTACCGTCGCGGTAGTTGTTGCCGGGATGGTCTTCGTTGCAAGCGTAAATCTCCAGGCCGTGGATGTAGGGGTTGAAGTCACCGTGGTGCTGGGCATCGCCGTGGCCAAGGCTGGTGGAGGAGAGGCCCTTTCCGTTGTCGTCGATGACCATGGAACCAAAGCATATCTCATCGCGTCCGTCCATATCCACATCGGCAACACCATAGTTGTGGTAGCCCTGTCCTTTCCAAGGCCCCCAGTTGTTGTTGTACCATTTCCATCTCACTTTGAGTTCGTGAGAGGCGGGATCCACATCGTAAGCAATCATCTTGTGACGGGTGTAGATACCGCGTGCGAGGAAGATGCTCGGCTTGCGTCCGTCGAGGTAGGGAGCGCCGAAGAAGTGCTTGGTGCTGCGGTGTCCGTAGCCGTCGCCCCAGGCTGCGTTGAGGTCGGTTTCTCCGGGCTCAAGACGGGCGAGAGGGTAGGTGATGCACTGATAGGGTTTGCCAGTCTGTCCGTTCATATAGACGAGGTATTCGGCGCCGTCGTGCATGAACCAGTTGGTCCCACCACCTGTGGCACCACGGTAGTTTTTCGAGGCATCGCCCACTGTGTAAACGGTTCCGTCGGCCATGTGGATGGTGGTGCCGTCGGCAGCGCGCATCACAGCTTCGGCCTTGCCGTCGCCGTCCCAGTCGTAGGCCACGATGTTCTGTTCGTTGTTCTGGAAGTCGCCCATGTTAGGTCCACAATTGACCCACCAGAGCACTGTTCCGTCGAGTTTCAGGCACTCGAAGAGGCTGTACTCTCCGTTGTATCCGTTGCGTGGATAACTGGCGGCCATCTCACTCTGGTTGTCGTATTTCAACAGGATTTCCAGTTCACCGTCGCCATCCACATCGGCGCAGCAGGCGTCGTTGGGAATATAGGTGCTTTTGAGCGACTTGTCGTGCTTGGGCACGATTTCCAAGTAACTTTTAGTCCATACGGTAGCTTCCTTGCTCTGTGCTTGCTCCACACCACGTACAACGGCGGACACCGTGTATTTGTTGCTGGTGCTGCCCGATGCGTCCCTGTAGTTCGAGACGTTGAGCGGAGTCTCGGTGATTTTCACACCGTCGCGATAGACGTTGTACTGAACGTCGTAGTATTCCTCGCCGAGGATTCTCCACGACAAGAACACGCCGTTGTTCAACTTCTGGGCAATCAGTCCGCGGTCGAGCCTATCGACGGGGCGCTGTGCAAAAGTCGATGTCGATGATGTCAGCATCGCAAGAAAGAGGAATAACACTCTGCAAGTCTGACCAATACGGACAGACCTGAAAGCTGATAAAGAGTTTTTCTTTCTCATAAGTGGTTATAAATGTTAAATTGTTAGTTTAGTTCGATTGTTGATTCAGACCAGTGCTTGGCATGGCGACACTTTGGCGAAGTGTGGCACGAAAACAGCACTTTCTTTTATTATATTATGCAAAATTACGAATTTCTCGTTATTTATCAGCAATATATCGCCAAAAACTTTCATTGAGTATTATTTCCATTGTTGCGTGGATGAACAAAACTGCCATAGAATGACTGGTAGGATGTTTAAAGCTGACGGATTTGCATGCTGCATCAGAGGCGGAAGGTGACAGGGACTGTGAACTGTACCCTGACGGTCTCACCATTCATTTTTCCAGGTATCCAATTCGGCATTGATCTGATAACAGTGATAGCTTCGTTGTCGAAAATATGGTCGGCCGATCTGATGACTACGGGATCGGCAATGGAACCGTCTTTGTTGACCACGAAAGAGACGAGGACGCGTCCTTGCATGTTGTTGTTCTTTGCACTGTCAGGGTAGTGGATGTTGTCTTTGATAAACGCCTCCAACGCCTCCATTCCTCCTGGGAATTCCGGCATCTGATCGACTACTTGATAGACC